>NZ_JBCPSP010000089.1:0-3344 GCF_051129895.1 Pseudomonas sp. Je.1.5.c | reverse complement strand
GGCTGGTATGTGGATCTGGCGTGGGAGCGGGCTGGCCCCGCGATAGCGTTGAACAGGCTATAACCCCTCTGAGCGCCCCCACGCCAGGGCGACTTACCCGCGTGGGAGCGGGCTTGCCCCGCGATAGCGTTGCTACAAGCTACAACCATCCCGAGCGCTTGAAGCTGGCATACAACCCGGTGCAGCCCAACCCAATCACCCCCAGCACCGCAAAATACCCATAGTGCCACTCCAGCTCCGGCATATTCTGGAAGTTCATCCCATAAATCCCTGCAATCGCCGTGGGAAACGCCAAGATCGCCGCCCAGGCGGCAAACTTGCGCTGGGTTATGCTTTGCCGTGACGACTCCAGCAACATGCCAATCTCGATGGTTTGGCTGGCGATATCGCGAATGCTCACCAGGTCTTCCATCTGCCGAGTGACGTGGATTTGCACGTCCCTGAAGTACGGACGCATGTTCTTGTCGATGAACGGGAAACTCAAGCGCTGCAGCTCTTCACTGATCTCCACCATGGGCGCTACGTAGCGGCGCAGCCTTAAAATGTCGCGACGCAGGCTGTGCAGGCGCTGGATGTCTTCTTCCTTGAGCGAATTGCTCAGCACGCTCTGCTCCAGCTCCTCGATCTCACCGTGGATCGCCTCGCTGACCGGCTGGTAGTTCTCGGTGACGAAATCGAGTAACGCATACAGCACGAAGTCTTCGCCGTGCTCGAGCAGCAGCGGCCGTGCCTCGCAGCGCTGACGCACCAGGGCATAGGATTTGGAGTGGCCATTGCGGCAGGTAATGATGTAGCCGTTGCCGGCAAAGATGTGGGTCTCGATGAACTCCAGCTTGCCTTCGTGGCGAACCGGCGAATAGGTGACGATGAACAGCGCGTCGCCGAAGGTCTCCAACTTGGGCCGGCTGTGCTTTTCCAGCGCGTCTTCGATGGCCAGCTCGTGCAGGTTGAACTGGCACTGCAGGTTGGCCAGCTCTTCGGCGTTGGGCTCTTCTAGGCCGATCCAGACGAAGTGGCCGGGCTTTTTCGCCCACTCGCTGCCTTCGTCGATACTGATATTGGTGACCTTTCTCCCGGCGCTGTAAACCGCCGCTGCGACGACTCGACCCATGGTTGCCCGCTTATTCGGTTGAACACGTGACACAGCTTGGGCTGTGTCAGGCCAGAGAGCAACCGATCAGGCGTGGGGTAGCTCGGTTTCCATGCGGTCCAGGCATTGCTGCATCTGCGTGCGGCACTGCTCGATCAGCGCCGGCACGTCCTGCTTGCTCAGGCCAGCAGTTTCGATTGGAGGCAGGGAGCGAATGATTACCGTGCGCTGGCGCCAACTGTTGAGGCCGAGGCGCTTGGCATAGCGACTGACGCACACCGGTACGATCGGCACGCCAGCGTCGATGGCCATGTGGAAGGCACCTTTCTTGAACGGGGCCAACTGCTCGCCAGGGTTGCGGGTGCCTTCGGGGAAAATCCAGATCGAGGTGTCGTCACGCAAGATGCCGGTGGTTACCTGCATCGCCTTGCGCGCCTGGTAGGCGTTGTTGCGGTCGATCAGGACATTACCGCCCAACCAGAACAGCTGGCCGAACAGCGGGATCCAGCCCAGGCTCTTCTTGCCAATGGCCACGGTGCGTTGCGGCACTACTTGGCCGATGATGAACAAGTCGAAGTTCGATTGATGGTTGGCGACGATCACGCAGCCCGGCGGCTGGTCATGCAGCGGGCCGACCTCGGCCTTGACCTTGATACGCATCAGCCAGGCGGCTGGCACGCTGTACAGGCGGGCATAGAGGCGGCTGTTGTCGGGGTTGAACGGGCGGCACAGGCCAATCACCAGGCCGACTAGGCCGACCAGCAGAAAGTGCAGCCCCAGCAGGAGCATGCGAAGCAGATAAAGCATGGTACGACTCACACCAGACAGTCGCGCGGCAGTGTACGACTGTGCACTGGTGGGGGCAAACCTTCTGCGGTCAGTGCTGGCCTCATCGCGGGGCAAGTCCGCGCCTACACGATGTGTGTGGGCACGCCTCGCGATGAGGCCGGGAGGATCAGCCCATGTGTTCCTGATCGCGAATAATCGCGTCATCCAGCAGCTCCAGCAGCGCTTTGCGCACTTTGAGCTTGGTGTTCTTGTGCGCCAGCATGTTGAGCTTCTTCAATTCGCGCGCCACGTGCAGTGCTGTCTCGTGCAACTGCTCGGCCGGCACCACCTTGTCGAGGAAGCCGGCATCCAGCGCGTCCTTAGGGTCGAACATCTCGGCATTGATCACCGAGCGGTGGAACGCCGAGCGGCGCAGGCGATCGCGGGCCAGCTCGATACCGGCGTGGTGCATGGTCATGCCGATCTGCACTTCGTTCAGGCCGATCTTGTACGGCCCTTCGACCCCGATCCGATAGTCGCCCGACAGCAGCAGGAAGGCGCCTTTGGCGACCGCATGGCCTGGGCAGGCAACGATTACCGGGAAGGGGTGCGAGAGCAGGCGGCGGGCCAGGGTGGAACCGGCGGTGACCAGGCCAACGGCTTGTTGGGGGCCAGAGGTCATGACTTTCAGGTCGTAGCCGCCAGAAAGGATGCCTGGCTGACCGGTGATGATCACCACTGCACAGTCGGCTACTGCCTGGTCCAGGGCGGCGTTGAAGGCGGCGATGACATCCGGCGAGATGGCGTTGACCTTGCCGTTGTTCAGGGTCAGGGTGGCGATGCCGTCTTCGGCATGGTAGGTAATCAGCTCGCTCATGGCAGAGTCCTTTGGATGGCGTGGCAATGACGTTACCCAGCACGGGCGAGCAGGTAAAGCAGCAAGGCTGACTGATCAGTCAGGCATTGGCCGCTATGCCTTGCCGCTTGGGTGCGCAGTACAGGCCACAGGTAAAAGTGCTGGGTACAATGGCAGCATTGCCCTGGCTGGCCGGTTTTTCGTTCGATCTGCTTAAGCGCATGAAAATTCTGAAAAAAACGCTTGCCAAGATTAGAGCCTTCAACTAAATTAGCGCGCCTCGACAGGCTGAATAGCTTGAAGAGAAACGGTGAAGTGTCCGAGTGGTCGAAGGAGCACGCCTGGAAAGTGTGTATACGAGAAATCGTATCAAGGGTTCAAATCCCTTCTTCACCGCCACATTCTACGAGAAGCCCCCGAACTGAAAGGTTCGGGGGCTTTTTGTTTTGCGGTGCATTTTAGAGGGTATTCAGGGCTGGTTAAATGCAGCGCTGCTGCTGGCGCTATCGCGGGGCAAGCCCGCTCCCACGTGAGATCAGCCTCAAACTTGCCTGGGAGATCACCCCAAACCTGCCTGGGAGCGGGCTTGCCCCGCGAAGGGGCCAGCCCAGGCACCCCACAAACACCCCC
>NZ_JBCPSP010000088.1:0-3517 GCF_051129895.1 Pseudomonas sp. Je.1.5.c | reverse complement strand
TTGCGAAATGAATCTTGACGATGACCTACTCTCACATGGGGAAACCCCACACTACCATCGGCGATGCATCGTTTCACTACTGAGTTCGGGATGGGATCAGGTGGTTCCAATGCTCTATGGTCGTCAAGAAATTCTGTAGCCAGAATGTCCAGATGGACAGCCCAGCGAATTCGGATATGCGATAGTTGTGAGTACGAACTTTCGGGTCTTTCGTCTTCACCACCGCAATTCGCGCTAGCAAATTGCTTGGGTGTTATATGGTCAAGCCTCACGGGCAATTAGTATTGGTTAGCTCAACGCCTCACAGCGCTTACACACCCAACCTATCAACGTCGTAGTCTTCGACGGCCCTTTAGGGGATTCAAGATCCCAGTGAGATCTCATCTTGAGGCAAGTTTCCCGCTTAGATGCTTTCAGCGGTTATCTCTTCCGAACATAGCTACCCGGCAATGCCACTGGCGTGACAACCGGAACACCAGAGGTTCGTCCACTCCGGTCCTCTCGTACTAGGAGCAGCCCCTCTCAAATCTCAAACGTCCACGGCAGATAGGGACCGAACTGTCTCACGACGTTCTAAACCCAGCTCGCGTACCACTTTAAATGGCGAACAGCCATACCCTTGGGACCGGCTTCAGCCCCAGGATGTGATGAGCCGACATCGAGGTGCCAAACACCGCCGTCGATATGAACTCTTGGGCGGTATCAGCCTGTTATCCCCGGAGTACCTTTTATCCGTTGAGCGATGGCCCTTCCATACAGAACCACCGGATCACTAAGACCTACTTTCGTACCTGCTCGACGTGTGGGTCTCGCAGTCAAGCGCGCTTTTGCCTTTATACTCTACGACCGATTTCCGACCGGTCTGAGCGCACCTTCGTACTCCTCCGTTACTCTTTGGGAGGAGACCGCCCCAGTCAAACTACCCACCATACACTGTCCTCGATCCGGATAACGGACCTGAGTTAGAACCTCAAAGTTGCCAGGGTGGTATTTCAAGGATGGCTCCATGAGAACTGGCGTCCCCACTTCAAAGCCTCCCACCTATCCTACACAAGCAAATTCAAAGTCCAGTGCAAAGCTATAGTAAAGGTTCACGGGGTCTTTCCGTCTAGCCGCGGATACACTGCATCTTCACAGCGATTTCAATTTCACTGAGTCTCGGGTGGAGACAGCGCCGCCATCGTTACGCCATTCGTGCAGGTCGGAACTTACCCGACAAGGAATTTCGCTACCTTAGGACCGTTATAGTTACGGCCGCCGTTTACCGGGGCTTCGATCAAGAGCTTCGCTTGCGCTAACCCCATCAATTAACCTTCCGGCACCGGGCAGGCGTCACACCCTATACGTCCACTTTCGTGTTTGCAGAGTGCTGTGTTTTTAATAAACAGTCGCAGCGGCCTGGTATCTTCGACCAGCAAAAGCTTACGGGGCAAGCCCTTCACCTTCGCCGGCGCACCTTCTCCCGAAGTTACGGTGCCATTTTGCCTAGTTCCTTCACCCGAGTTCTCTCAAGCGCCTTGGTATTCTCTACCTAACCACCTGTGTCGGTTTGGGGTACGGTTCCCGATTGTCTGAAGCTTAGGAGCTTTTCTTGGAAGCATGGCATCAACCACTTCGTCGCCTAAAGGCAACTCGTCATCAGCTCTCGGCCTTGAGATCCCGGATTTGCCTAAGATCTCAGCCTACCACCTTAAACTTGGACAACCAACGCCAAGCTGGCCTAGCCTTCTCCGTCCCTCCATCGCAACAATCGGAAGTACAGGAATATTAACCTGTTTTCCATCGACTACGCTTTTCAGCCTCGCCTTAGGGACCGACTAACCCTGCGTCGATTAACGTTGCGCAGGAAACCTTGGTCTTTCGGCGTGCGAGTTTTTCACTCGCATTGTCGTTACTCATGTCAGCATTCGCACTTCTGATACCTCCAGCAAGCTTCTCAACTCACCTTCACAGGCTTACAGAACGCTCCTCTACCGCATCACCAAAAGGTGATACCCGTAGCTTCGGTGCATGGTTTGAGCCCCGTTACATCTTCCGCGCAGGCCGACTCGACTAGTGAGCTATTACGCTTTCTTTAAAGGGTGGCTGCTTCTAAGCCAACCTCCTAGCTGTCTAAGCCTTCCCACATCGTTTCCCACTTAACCATGACTTTGGGACCTTAGCTGACGGTCTGGGTTGTTTCCCTTTTCACGACGGACGTTAGCACCCGCCGTGTGTCTCCCATGCTCGGCACTTGTAGGTATTCGGAGTTTGCATCGGTTTGGTAAGTCGGGATGACCCCCTAGCCGAAACAGTGCTCTACCCCCTACAGTGATACATGAGGCGCTACCTAAATAGCTTTCGAGGAGAACCAGCTATCTCCGAGCTTGATTAGCCTTTCACTCCGATCCACAGGTCATCCGCTAACTTTTCAACGGTAGTCGGTTCGGTCCTCCAGTCAGTGTTACCTAACCTTCAACCTGCCCATGGATAGATCGCCCGGTTTCGGGTCTATACCCAGCGACTAAACGCCCTATTAAGACTCGCTTTCGCTACGCCTCCCCTATTCGGTTAAGCTCGCCACTGAATATAAGTCGCTGACCCATTATACAAAAGGTACGCAGTCACCTAACAAAGTAGGCTCCCACTGCTTGTACGCATACGGTTTCAGGTTCTATTTCACTCCCCTCTCCGGGGTTCTTTTCGCCTTTCCCTCACGGTACTGGTTCACTATCGGTCAGTCAGTAGTATTTAGCCTTGGAGGATGGTCCCCCCATGTTCAGACAAAGTTTCTCGTGCTCCGTCCTACTCGATTTCATTGATAAGAGATTTTCGTGTACGGGGCTATCACCCACTATGGCCGCACTTTCCAGAGCGTTCCACTAATCTCAAACCAACTTAAGGGCTGGTCCCCGTTCGCTCGCCACTACTAAGGGAATCTCGGTTGATTTCTTTTCCTCAGGGTACTTAGATGTTTCAGTTCCCCTGGTTCGCCTCTTGCACCTATGTATTCAGTACAAGATACTCAGCTTATGCTGAGTGGGTTCCCCCATTCAGAGATCTCTGGATCACAGTCTGTTTGCCGACTCCCCAAAGCTTATCGCAGGCTACCACGTCTTTCATCGCCTCTGACTGCCAAGGCATCCACCGTATGCGCTTCTTCACTTGACCATATAACCCCAAGCAATCTGGTTATACTGTGAAGACGACATTCGCCGAAAATTCGTTTGCTCTTGCGAGCACTCACAAATTTTACCTTAGCCTGATCCACCAGCAGTGAAACTGGTGTTCAGTCTATTTCTATCACATATCCGAATTTTTAAAGAACGATCTGACAAAAGTCAGAAATCAACATTCACAGCGGAATGCTCATTTCTAAGTTCTAGCAGTGCTGCGAAACCTGAAAGAGTGGTGGAGCCAAGCGGGATCGAACCGCTGACCTCCTGCGTGCAAGGCAGGCGCTCTCCCAGCTGAGCTATGGCCCCGTATTACCTAGGCTGCACCAAGTAATTGGTAGGTCTGGGCAGATTTGAACTGC
>NZ_JBCPSP010000087.1:0-3792 GCF_051129895.1 Pseudomonas sp. Je.1.5.c | reverse complement strand
CGCTCCCACGCAGAGCCCGAAACCGTGAGGACGACCCAGATTGCGTGGGAGCGGGCTTGCCCCGCGATGAGGCCCGCAGGCTTAAAGCATTTGGCTCCTAAGCTAATGCTAAAAAGTTATTTATTTACGATTTCTTAGATCATCTAGTCTTCTCGCCATAATCATCCCGATTGCCTGACGAGGAGTTCAACCATGATCCCGCACACTCCGCTGCGCCTGTTCGCCGCCCTGACCCTCGCCAGCACCAGCTGGTTCGCCCAGGCAGCCGACTTGACCGTCGCCTACCAGACCACCGTCGACCCAGCCAAGGTGGCCCAGGTCGATGGCGACTATGAAAAAGCCAGCAAGGCCAGCATCGACTGGCGCAAATTCGACAACGGCGCCGACGTGATCACCGCCGTCGCCTCGGGCGATGTGCAAATCGGCTACCTCGGCTCCAGCCCACTGGCTGCCGCCGCCACCCGCAAGCTGCCAGTGGAAACCTTTCTGATCGCTACCCAGATCGGCGCCGGTGAAGCGCTGGTCGCCCGCGACAGCATCAAGACCCCGCAAGACCTGATCGGCAAGAAAGTCGCGGTGCCGTTCGTCTCCACCGGCCATTACAGCCTGCTTGCCGCACTGAAGGCGTGGAACATCGACCCCTCCAAAGTGCAGATCCTCAACCTCGCGCCACCGGCAATCATCGCGGCCTGGAAGCGCGGCGACATCGATGCCACCTATGTGTGGGACCCAGCCCTGGGCGTGGCCAAGGAAAACGGCAAGGTACTGATCACCTCCGGTGAACTGGCGCACAAAGGCGCACCAACCTTCGACGCCTGGATCGTGCGCAAGGACTTCGCCGACAAGCACCCAGAGGTGGTCAAGGCCTTCGCCAAAGTGACCCTCGACGCCTACGCCGACTACCGCAAAGACCCCAAAGCCTGGCTGGCCAACCCTGACAACGTGGCCAAGCTGGCCAAGCTCTCGGGCGCCAAGTCCACGGACATCCCGGTCCTGCTGGAAGGCAACGTCTATCCGCTGGCCGCCGACCAGGCCGACGCCCTCGGTGCTCCGACCACCCAGGCGCTGACCGACACCGCCACCTTCCTCAAGCAACAAGGCAAGGTCGATGCGGTACTGCCGGACTATTCGCCCTACGTCAGCGCCAAATACCTCCCCAACTGATCCGGAGCCTGTCATGGCCTTGCTTGAACTGGAGCGCATCAGCGCACAGTACCCCGGCGCCGCCACCCCGGTGCTGGCCGACATCAACCTGAGCCTGGGTCCACGCCAGCTGCTGGTGGCCCTGGGGCCATCGGGCAGCGGCAAGACTTCGCTGCTCAACCTGATCGCCGGCTTCGTCGCCCCCAGCGGCGGACGCATCACCCTTGACGGCGTACCGGTGCAAGGCCCCGGCGCCGAACGTGGGGTGGTGTTCCAGGACGACGCCCTGCTCCCTTGGCAGGATGTGCTCGGCAACGTTGCCTTTGGCCTGGAACTGGCCGGCGTAGCGCGCGCCGAGCGCGAGGCGAAAGCCCGCGAAATGCTCGCGCTGGTCGACCTGGCAGACTTTGCCGAACGGCGTATCTGGCAGCTTTCCGGTGGTCAGAAACAGCGCGTGGGCCTGGCCCGGGCACTGGCGGCCAACCCCCGCGTGCTGCTGATGGACGAGCCGTTTGGCGCACTCGACGCCTTTACCCGCGAACAGATGCAAGAGCTGTTGTTGCAGGTCTGGCAGCGCACTGCCAAGCCAGTGTTCCTGATCACCCACGATATTGAAGAAGCGGTTTTCCTCGCCAGCGAACTGGTGTTACTGGCGCCCAATCCCGGTCGCGTGGTCGAGCGCCTGCAACTGGACTTCGGCCAGCGCTACGCCGCCGGTGAATCGGCGCGGGCGATCAAGTCCGATCCACGTTTCATCGAAACCCGCGAGCACGTGCTGGCGCGGGTGTTCTCGCAACGCGAATCCACCCGCCGGGAGGCGTCCCTATGAGCAGCCTTGAATTGCCCGTCGCCGGCAAACCCACCCGCCAGAGCAAGCCCGTGATCAAGCTGCGCCGACCACTGTCGACCCGCTGGATCAGTGCCCTGACCCTGACCGCCCTGCTCGCACTGTGGTGGCTGGTGACCGCCGCGGGCTGGGTCGAGCCGTTGTTCCTGCCGTCACCTGCCGACATCCTGGCCAAGGCCTGGGTGCTGCTGACCCAAGGCTACATGGACGCCAGCCTGTGGCAGCACCTGGGCGCGAGCCTAGGGCGGATCGGCCTGGCACTGGCGGCGGCGACCCTGACCGCGATCCCGGTGGGCATCGCCATCGGCTACAACCGCATCGCCCGCGGCATTCTCGATCCGCTGATCGAGTTTTACCGGCCGATCCCACCGCTGGCCTACCTGCCGCTGATCGTGATCTGGTGCGGCATTGGCGAGTTGTCCAAGGTGCTGCTGATCTACCTGGCGATCTTCGCCCCGATCGCCATCGCCACCGCTACCGGGGTGCGCACCGTCGACCCGGCCAAACTGCGCGCCGCGCAGTCGTTGGGCGCGAGCAAAGCGCAGCTGATCCGCCATGTGATCCTGCCCAGCGCCCTGCCCGACATCCTCACCGGTATCCGTATCGGCCTGGGCGTCGGCTGGTCGACCCTGGTCGCCGCCGAGCTGATCGCCGCCACCAGTGGCTTGGGCTTCATGGTGCAGTCGGCGTCGCAGTTCCTCGTCACCGACGTGGTGGTGCTGGGCATATTGTTGATTGCCCTGATCGCCTTCGCCCTGGAGATGGGCCTGCGCGCCCTGCAACGCAAGCTGGTGCCCTGGCACGGACAAAGCCACTGATGCTGACTGACCACGCCGGCAGCCCGGCGCACGCTTACCAGAAGAGACCGACATGAGCCTGACCATCACCCCTCTCAGCCCGGCGCTCGGCGCCCAGATCAGCGGCGTGGACATCAGCCGCGAGATTACCCAAGAGCAGCGCGACGCTATCGAACAAGCGCTGCTCAAGCATCAGGTGCTGTTCTTCCGCGACCAGCCACTGAACCCGGCCCAGCAGGCCAACTTTGCGGCGCGCTTTGGTGATCTGCATATTCATCCGATCTACCCCAACGTGCCGGATACCCCGCAGGTGCTGATCCTCGACACGGCAGTCACCGATGTGCGTGACAACGCCGTGTGGCACACCGACGTGACCTTCCTGCCGACCCCGGCGCTGGGCGCGGTACTCAGTGCCAAGCAGTTGCCGGCTTACGGTGGCGACACGCTGTGGGCCAGTGGCATTGCGGCGTTCGAAGCGCTGTCGGTGCCGCTGCGCACAATGCTTGAAGGGCTGACGGCGACCCATGACTTCACCAAGTCGTTCCCGCTGGAGCGCTTCGGCACCACGGCGCAAGACCTCGAACGCTGGGAAGCGACCCGGCGTAACAATCCGCCGCTGTCGCACCCGGTGGTGCGCACGCATCCGGTGAGTGGACGCAAGGCGCTGTTCGTCAATGAGGGGTTCACTACGCGGATCAACGAGCTGAGCGAGCAAGAGAGCGAGGCGCTGCTCAAGCTACTGTTCGCCCATGCGACGCGGCCGGAGTTCAGTATTCGCTGGCGCTGGCAGGAGAACGACGTGGCGTTTTGGGATAACCGCGTGACCCAGCATTACGCGGTGGATGACTACCGGCCGCAGCGGCGGGTGATGCATCGGGCGACCATCCTTGGGGATGCGCCGTTCTAGAGGGCGTCCGGATGGCAGGGAGATACGAGCAATACGGTGTAGCGTGAGAGCTGGGAACGTGGGGCTGGGAGCGTGGGAGCGGGCTTGCCCCGCGATAG
>NZ_JBCPSP010000086.1:0-5015 GCF_051129895.1 Pseudomonas sp. Je.1.5.c | reverse complement strand
GAGTGATTGCGTTGTCTGCCATGACGCTATCGCGGGGCAAGCCCGCTCCCACGTGGTCACCACGTAGTCAATGTCCCCAGGTGTTCAGGGAATCGCTTACTGGGCGATGGTCTTCACCGAAACCCCACGCTCCATCGGCGTGGACGTGCGCCCGTAGACGTCTTCGAAGCGCTCGATATCATCCTCGCCCAAGTAGCTGCCGGACTGCACTTCGATGATCTCCAGGGGGATCTTGCCGGGGTTGCGCAGGCGGTGGATCGAGGCGATCGGGATGTAGGTCGACTGGTTCTCGGTGAGCAGGAACACGTTCTCGTCACAGGTCACCTCCGCCGTGCCCGAGACCACGATCCAGTGCTCGGCGCGGTGGTGGTGCATCTGCAGCGACAGGCTGGCACCGGGCTTGACCGTGATGTGCTTGACCTGGAAGCGTCCACCCATGTCGACCGAGTCGTACGAGCCCCACGGGCGGTACACCTCAAGGTGGTTCTGGGTCTCGCTGCGGCCCTGCTTGTCGAGGGTGTTGACCATCTGCTTGACGCCTTGGACCTTGTCCTTGTGGGCGATCATCATGGCGTCCTTGGTCTCGACCACGACGATGTTCTCAAGACCGATCACCGACACCAGCTTGCCGTTGCCGTGGATCATGCAATTGCGGCTGTCCTGCACCACCACATCGCCTTTGGTGACGTTGCCGTTGTCGTCTTTCTCGTGCACGTCCCACAGCGACGACCAGCAGCCGACATCGCTCCAGCCGGCCGACAGCGGCACCACGCAGGCGCGCTGGGTCTTTTCCATCACCGCGTAGTCGATGGAGTTGTCCGGGCAGCAGGCGAAGGTGGCTTCGTCGATGCTGAGGGTGTCGCCTTGTTGATCGCTGCGCTCCAGGGCCAGCAGGCAGGTGTCGTAGATATCCGGATCGTGCTTTTTCAGCTCTTCGAGGAAGCGGCTGGCGCGGAACAGGAACATGCCGCTGTTCCAGAAGTAGCCGCCGGCGCGGACGAACTCGGTGGCGCGTTTTTCGTCCGGTTTTTCGACGAACTGGGCAACCCGGGCCACGCCTTCGGGCAGCAGCGCGTCCTGGCTGGAGCGGATGTAGCCATAACCGGTTTCCGGTTTGGTCGCCGGCACGCCGAACAGCACCATTTCGCCGCGCTCGGCCGCCACGGTGGCCAGGGCCAGGGCGCGTTGCAGGGCTTTTTGGTCATCGATCACATGGTCGGCCGGCAGCACCAGCATCAGCTCATCGCAACCTTCGTTGACCAGCTTCATCGCGGTCATCGCCACCGCTGGCGCGGTGTTACGGCCGAACGGCTCCATCAGGATCGCCTGGGTCTCAAGGTTCAGCGCGCTCAGTTGCTCCTGAACGATGAACTTGTGGTCTTTGTTGCAGACCACGATCGGCGCCTGCATGCCTTCGAACACCAAGCGCTCGAGGGTCTGCTGGAACAGGGTGTGCTCACCGGTCAGGGCGAGGAACTGCTTGGGGAACTGCTTGCGCGACAGAGGCCACAGACGCGAACCGCTACCACCAGAAAGAATTACCGGAATCATGATGTTTCTCCAAAGGTCGATAGAGGCAGGGGATCAGTTAGTGGACACAGGGCGGGTTACCCACACCGGCGACAGGCTGTTGCCGGAGCCAGTGACGTACAGCACGGCAGCTTCGCCGCGTTCCAGGGCGACGGGTTTGACGTCGCCGACTTTCTTGTCTCCTTGGTACAGGGCCAGGTTGACCTTGACCGGGTTGATCTCACGCTCACCACGGCCGTTGGCGGCCACCGGCTTGACCACTTCGGTCTTGCCGTCGGCGGTCTTCAGGGTCAGTTGCTGGTCGGTCAGGTTCTGCACGCGGACCAGGGCTTTTTGCTTGTTCTTGAACGGTGGCTCTTCGATCAACTGCGGGTTGCCGCCGCTGTTGTTGACCAGGGTGTAGTACCTGTCCGAGGCGAGCTTGACCGGCACCGATTTGCCCGCGACCTGGGCGGTGTAGTCGCCGCCTGGGAGGAAGCTGAAGTCGCTGCTGGCTTGCGCGCCAACCTGCTTGATCTGGGTGTTGCCGACACTGGCGGCGGTCGGTGCGCTGCTGGCGTTGTACAGGCGCACGAAGGTCGAACCTTTAGGCGCGCTAGGGCCGTACAGGGCCGCGTCAGCGCCGGCGAAGGCTTGTACCGAGGCCAGCGCGGAAAGGGACAGGCCGGCTGCGAGGGTGAGGGCTTTGGCAAAAGATGGCTTATGGGTCATGTGCGTGTTCCTCTCTATCAGTGGTTCGCCCGGTTGGACGACAGGGCCAGGTTTTCTTCAGATTTACGGGTGTTTTTCAGCTGCGCGATCCACTGCGGATCGAACGCGCTGAGGTCGTTTTTCATTGGCAGATAACGTTCGGGGAATTCCCACACCACCACCTGTGGCGCGGCATTCTTGAAGGCATCGCTTTGCAGGTACTTGAGCATCGGTAGCAATGGCCCGTGGCCGTCTTCGGCGTAGTTGGCGACATCGCTGCGCAGCGCTTGCTGCAGGGCGCCGAGGAAGTTCCAGTGCGGGTTGGCGCTGTAGCTGGTGCCGACCAGAGCCACCGGGATCTGGCTGTCGGCAAACAGCGCATCGCCGGTCTCGCCTTGGGCCTCGACCGCGTGGGTGCTGCGTTGCTGCAGGTTGTCCGGAGCGGGCAGCAGGTTGCTGAACAGCGGGTCGAGTGGCAGGAAGTTGGTCAGGTCGCCCTTGTATGGCTTGGTCTCGCCCGCTTGGGTGATGAACGCCTGCGGGTCGCCGCTGAGCAGGCTCTGGCGGGCCACCGCTTCGGCCACCGCCTGGGCGGCGACCTCGGCGCCCATTGGTGTCCAGTGAGTGTCGGTACGCAGGAACACCTGGCCACGCGCTTTGGCTTGCTCCATTGGCGCTTGCAGGTCAGGGGCGAACACGTTGGCCTGACGCGCCTGGGCATGGAACTGGTTGTACAGGTCGCCATGCAGGCTGGCCGGCAGCTCCTGGCCGAGGTATTCGGAGTAGATTCGCGCCTTGGCCGGGACGATCGCCAGCACCAGTTGCGTGCCTTGGCGTTGCAAGGTGTCGCGCACGCCGCGGATCAGCGCCAGGTTTTCCTGCATCAGTTGCTCGGCGCCAGCAGTGGGCTTGAACTCTTCGTCGCTGAACAGCCACTGCTCGCGCCCCAGCACCACGCCGGGGCGGCCTTCGTTGAACAGCTTGAAATCCAGTGCCGCCCAAAGGTTGGTACTGATGCGCTTGATCGGGAACTGATCGTCGTAATGGGTCTCGGCGGCCTTGGCCAGCTTGCCGTTGAGCAGGGTCATCTGCTCGGTGCGCTGGAACGTCGAGGCGCCGCTGAGCGACCACACGCCCAAGCCTGTGAGCAGGCCGAGGAAGGTCAGGGAGTAGGTGATGCGAAGTGTCCGGGTCATGGTCGTCCGTGCCTCAGAACTGGAAGTAGAGGAATGGCGAGTAGCTCTGCGCGGAGAGCTTGAGCACCGAGGCGACGAACAGCAGCAGCACCAGCACACGGGCCATCACCCGGGTCCAGTCCAGGCCGATCGAGCCGTCGGCGTTGATCTGCACCGGGGTTGCCTTGGCGGTTGGCTTGGCATTGCGGTAGAAGTCGCGCAGGCCGAAGAACGCCAGGCTCGCGTAGGCGATGAACATGGTCGCCACTTGCAGGCCGGTGAGGTTGGCGCGGTTGAGTTCCGACAGCTGCCACTCACCGAAGCTGAACATGGCGCCGTACATACGCCCGGCGACGTGCAGGTTCTCGGCGCGGAAGATCACCCAGCCGACCACTACCAGCAGGAAGGTAAAGGCCCATTTGACCGGGTTGAAGCGCTGCGGGTTGGTATCCAGGCCCAGGGCGCGTTCGATCGCCAGCCACATGCCGTGCCAGGCACCCCAGATGATGTAGGTGAAGTTGGCGCCATGCCACAGGCCACCGAGCAGCATGGTCAGGAACAGGTTGCGGTAGGTGTTGAAGGTGCCTTTGCGGTTGCCGCCCAGGGTGATGTACAGGTAGTCGCGCAGCCAGGTCGACAGGCTGATGTGCCAGCGCCGCCAGAACTCGGTGATCGACTGGCTGATGTACGGCTGCTTGAAGTTCTCCATGAAACGGAAGCCCATCATCAAGCCCAGGCCGATGGCCATGTCGCTGTAGCCGGAGAAGTCGAAGTACAGCTGCGCGGTGTAGGCCAGGGCGCCCAGCCAGGCATCGCCGGTGGTGGGGTTTTCCAGGGCGAAGCAGTGGTCGGCGACCACCGCCAGGGTGTCGGCGATGAACACTTTCTTGATGAAGCCCTGCATGAAGCGGGTGCAGCCTTCGGAGAACTTGTCCAGGGTGTGGGTGCGGTTGTTGAACTGGTCGACCAGGTCCTTGAAACGCAGCACGGGGCCGGCGATCAGGTGCGGGAAGATCGCCACGAACGCGGCGAAATCGATCAGGTTGCGGGTGGCCGGGGTGTCGCCGCGGTACACGTCGATGATGTAGCTGATCGACTCGAAGATGTAGAACGAGATGCCGATCGGCAACAGCACGTGGGTGATGATGAACGGTTCAAGGCCGAACGAGGCGATGATCGCGTTGAGGCTGTCTACACCGAAGTTGGCGTACTTGAAGTAGCCAAGGATCGCCAGGTCGACACCGACGCCGAGCAGCAGCCAGCGCTGGGCCGGTTTGGTGCGCACGCCAGCGGCGCCGACTTTCAGGCCGATCCAGTAGTTCCACAGGGTGACCCCGGCGAACAGCGCGAGGAAGTCGACCCGCCACCAGGCGTAGAAGATGTAGCTGGCAACCAGCAGCAGCAGGTTGCGATAGCGTTGCCCGCTCAAGTAGTACAGGCCGAGGAAGATCGGCAAGAACAGGAACAGGAACACGTTTGACGAGAAGACCATCCCGGTTCTCCTTATTGTTCACAGCATCCGGGGCAGCAGCCCCCCAAACCCCCCACGAAAAGTGCAGGGTCACCTGATGTAAGAGCACTGTGCGTGGGAGCGGGCTTGCCCCGCGATAGCGTCAATGG
>NZ_JBCPSP010000085.1:0-5953 GCF_051129895.1 Pseudomonas sp. Je.1.5.c | reverse complement strand
CTATCGCGGGGCAAGCCCGCTCCCACGCTCAGATCAACAGGTGGTTAGTCTTGCGAGGCCGCCGTCCCCAAGAACTTACGCAAGAACTGTCGCGTGCGTTCTTCCTTCGGATTGGCAAACAACGCCTTGGCTTCCCCTTGTTCGACGATTACCCCCTTGTCGAAGAAGATCACCCGATTCGCCACATCCCGGGCAAAGCTCATCTCGTGGGTGACGATAATCATCGTGCGCTTCTCTTCGGCCAGGCCGCGGATGGTTTCCAGCACCTCGCCGACCAACTCCGGGTCGAGCGCTGATGTCGGCTCGTCGAACAGGATCACGTCCGGCTCCATGGCCAAGGCCCGGGCAATCGCCACCCGTTGCTGCTGGCCACCCGACAAGCGCCGTGGGTAAGCGTCTTCCTTGCCCGCCAGGCCGACCTTGGCCAGCAAGCGCCGCCCTAGCTCGACAGCCTTGTCACGCGGCGTCTTCTTGACCACCAATGGCCCTTCGATGACGTTCTCCAGGGCGGTGCGGTGCGGGAACAGGTTGAAGCTCTGGAACACGAACCCGGCCTGTTGGCGCAGCCGGCGGATCGCACTCTGCTGGCCGCCCAGCGGACGATTGGCATCGATGTTGATGTCGCCGATCTGGATGCGTCCGGCATCGGGTGTTTCCAGCAGGTTGAGGCAGCGCAGGAAGGTGGTCTTGCCCGAGCCACTCGGGCCGATGATGGCAATGACTTCGCCGGGCTGTACGGTCAGGTCGATCCCGTTGAGTACGGTCTGGCCTTTGAACCGCTTGGTCAGGCCTTCTACTACGATCATCTTCAGTGCTCCTGGTCATGCTGGTTGACCCGCGCTTCCATGCGGTTCTGGAAGTGCGCAAGGATCGTGCAGAGTATCCAGTAGACCACTGCCACGGCCAGGTACATGGTGAACACTTCGAACGTGCGCGCGGTGATCAACTGCGCTTGGCGGAACAGCTCGGGGACCTGGATGGTCGCCGCCAGGGCGGTGTCCTTGACCAGCGAAATGAAGCTGTTGCCCAGCGGCGGCAGGGCGGTGCGCATGGCTTGCGGCAGGATCGCCCGGCGCATCGCCTGGGTGCGGGTCATGCCGATGCTGGCGCAGGCTTCCCACTGGCCACGGTCGATCGAGGAGATCGCCGCACGGAGGATTTCGCAGATATACGCCGCCATGTTCAGCGACAGGCCAATCAGCGAAGCCGGGATCGGATCGAGCTCGATGCCGATCTGTGGCAAGCCGAAGTAGATCACGAACAGCTGCACCAACAGCGGTGTGCCACGGAAGAACGATACGTAGATGCGCGCCAGCCAGTTCAGCGGCAAGATCTTCGACAAACGCATCAGGGCCAGGGCAAAGCCCAGGACCAGGCCGAAGAACATGCCACCAACGCTGAGCAGCACGGTGTAGCCTGTGCCCTTGAGCAGGAAGGGCGCTGAATCGGCTACCAGTTGCAGGCTTTCTTCAATCATTTAGTCACGTCAGCGCCAAAGTACTTCTCGGACAGCTTGGCCAGGGTGCCGTCGGCCTTGAGTTTGTCCAGCGCCTTGTTGATCGCGTCGAGCAGTTCCGGCTCGCCTTTGCGCAGGGCCACGCCCGACTCCAGGCGCGAGAACGCCTCACCCGCCAGCGCGGTGTCCTTGGCTTTCTGGGCGTATTCCAGGGCGGCAAGGCGGTCGACCAGGATCGCATCGATACGACCATTGCGCAGGTCGGCGAACTTGGTTGGATCGTCTTCGTAGGTGCGCACTTCGGCTTTGGGCACGTCTTGCTTGACCCATTGCTCGTAGTTGGTGCCCAGGCCTACGCCGACCTTCTTGCCGGCCAGGTCTTGGGCGCTCTCGATTTTCAGGTCTGCGGCCTTCTTCTTCAGGATCAGCGCCTGGATGCCGGACACGGTGTAGGGCTCGGAGAAGTCGTACTTCTTCTTGCGCTCTTCGGAGATGGTCACCTGGTTGATCACCACGTCCAAACGTTTGGACTCGAGGGCAGCGAGGATGCCATCCCACTTGGTCGGCTGGATCTTGGCCTTGACCCCCAGCTCCTTGGCCAGCAGCTCGGACAGCTCGACTTCAAAGCCGGCCAGCTTGCCGTTTTCGTCCTGGAAGCTGAAGGGCGGGTAGGTGCCTTCGAGGCCGACGCTGAGCACGCCTTTGTCCTTGATGGTCTTGAGCTGCTCACCGGCGAAGGCCTGGCTGAGCAGACCGGTGCCCAGCAGGATGGCCAGGCTGGCGTTGAGTAGCGGTTTGGCGAATTTCGACATGTCAGAGCCCCGCGCTTGTTGTGGAAGTGGTGGGTGGCGACTATAGGGGTGGGCTGTATAGGCCTGGAAATAATAAAAACTTATTTTGTTATTCCCATTAATAATTTTTGTCAGTGATCAGGCAGCTCTGAGGGTAGTCCGTCAGTGCTGCTTATGCCCGACTTAGCGCAGGATGGAATAAAGCGTTGTTTTTTCCAAGAGGGTTATTTGCCGTAGAGTGATCACAGGCGCCGCCAGCTTAAGGTGGGAGCGCAACGTGGGAGCGGGCTTGCCCCGCGATGGCGATTTCGAATTCCCCAACACGATCAAAGGCCAAACCCGCTCCGCCTGTCCACATACCTTGTACTTTTTCAGAAAAATCCCGCCAGCCAGGAGACCACCGTGAGCGAAAAACCATCCCCAGGGCATTGGCAACTGCACAGCATCGTCAGCGGCTTGCGCGGCGCGCGCGAGCAGTGGCGAACCCGCAATGGCCGCAGCAGCGGCGAGCAGGGCGGCCGTGAGTTGCCGTCGCGTGAAGCGGTTAGGCAGATCCTCGAGCAGCTGTGTGGCGCACTGTTCCCCATGCGCTTGGGTCCGGTGGACTTGCGCGAAGAGAGCGAGGACTTCTACGTCGGCCACACCCTCGACGCTGCCCTGACCTCGCTATTGACCCAGGCCCGGCTGGAACTGCGGTACGCCACGCGCCAGGGCAAGACCGACTTGAGCGACGTCGATGCCCATGCCCTGCGCTTGATCCAGGACTTCGCCGCCGCGCTGCCGGCCTTGCGGGTGCTGCTCGATACCGATGTGCTGGCTGCCTACCACGGCGACCCGGCAGCGCGCAGCGTCGACGAAGTACTGCTGTGCTACCCCGGTATCCTGGCGATCATCCACCATCGCTTGGCTCATCATTTGTACCAGGCTGGCCTGCCGCTGCTGGCGCGGATCAGTTCGGAGCTGGCGCATTCGGCCACGGGTATCGATATTCACCCTGGCGCGCAGATTGGCCCGAGCTTCTTCATCGACCACGGCACGGGTGTGGTGATCGGTGAGACGGCGATCATCGGCGAGCGGGTGCGCATTTATCAGGCGGTGACCTTGGGCGCCAAGCGCTTCCCGGCGGATGAGTCGGGAACGCTGCACAAGGGCCATCCACGCCACCCGATTGTCGAGGACGATGTGGTGATCTATGCCGGGGCGACTATTCTCGGGCGTATCACCATCGGCAAGGGCTCGACCATTGGCGGCAACGTCTGGCTGACCCGCAGCGTGCCGGCTCAGAGCAATATCACCCAGGCGAATCTGCAGCTTGATTGTGAGGGCAAGCAGTAATCGATAGTGCCGAGATAGAGCGTGGGAGAGGGCTTGATCTGCGACAGCGAGGGTGAATGCATCGCCGCTATCGCGGGGCAAGCCCGCTCCTGCGGGCGGGTCTTGCGGGTCGCAATGAATACCGATCCATGTTTAACTTGAACGCTTGTTCAAAGTAAAACGCTGGTCGCTGCCGGTGTTCAACAGGAGGAATAGCCTTTGCTGAACCCGTTCAATTTCTACCTCACGCCCCGCGTGGAGGTGCCTGCGCAATGAGTGCACCTTCCACCTCCTCCAGCAATATCCGCATGAACCCTCCGGTGTTCTATTTCGCGGCAAGTTTCATCCTGATCTTCGGCCTGGTGGTCATTGCCAACCCTCAAGCGGCAGGCGATTGGCTGCTCGCGGCACAGAACTGGGCGGCCAATACGGTCGGCTGGTACTACATGCTGGCGATGACCCTGTACCTGGTCTTCGTGGTGGTCACCGCCTTGTCTGGCTACGGCAAGATCAAGCTCGGTGCCGACCACGACGAACCCGAGTTCAGTTACCTGTCGTGGGCCGGCATGCTGTTCGCCGCAGGCATCAGCATCACCTTGTTCTTCTTCTGCGTCTCCGAACCCCTGACCCACATGCTCCAACCGCCGCAAGGCGAAGGCGGTACGGCCGAGGCTGGGCGTCAGGCAATGCAGGTGCTGTTCCTGCATTGGGGCCTGCATGGCTGGGGCGTGTTCGCCTTCGTCGGCATGGCGCTGGCGTACTTTGCCTATCGCCATAACCTGCCGCTGGCGCTGCGCTCGGCGCTGTATCCGTTGATTGGCAAACGCATCAACGGCCCGATCGGTTACGCAGTGGACGGCTTTGGCATCATCGCCACGGTGTTCGGCCTGGGCGCCGACATGGGCTTTGGCGTGCTGCACCTCAATGCTGGCCTGGACTACCTGTTCGGCATCGATCACAGCCAGTGGGTGCAGGTCATCCTCATCACCTTGATGATGGGCGCGGCGGTGGCCGTGGCGGTCGCCGGGGTGGAGAAGGGCGTGCGGGTGATGTCCGACATCAACCTGTTTTTGGCCTGTGCGCTGCTGTTGTTCGTGCTGTTCGCAGGGCCTACCCAGCACCTGTTCAACACCTTGATCCAGAACCTGGGCGACTACCTCGGTGCCTTGCCGCGCAAGAGCTTCGACGTTTATGCCTACGGCGAGAACCGCGACTGGCTGGGTGGCTGGACAGTCTTCTACTGGGCTTGGTGGATTGCCTGGGCGCCGTTCGTGGGCTTGTTCATCGCGCGGATCTCGCGTGGCCGGACCATCCGCGAGTTCGTCTTCGGCGTGCTGCTGATTCCGCTGGGCTTCACCCTGGCGTGGATGTCGATCTTCGGCAACAGCGCCCTGGACCAGGTGATCAACCACGGCATGACCGCGCTCGGCCAGTCGGCGTTGGATAACCCGTCGATGAGCCTGTACTTGCTGCTGGAAACCTACCCTTGGAGCAAGACGGTGATCGCCGTGACGGTGTTCATCAGCTTCGTGTTCTTCGTCACCTCGGCAGATTCCGGCACGGTGGTGCTTTCGACCCTGTCGGCCAAGGATGGCAACGCCGACGAAGATGGCCCGAACTGGCTGCGGATCTTCTGGGGCGCGATGACTGCGCTGATCACCAGCAGCTTGTTGTTCGCCGGCAGTATCGATTCGCTCAAATCTGCCGTGGTACTGACCTCGCTGCCGTTCTCGCTGATCTTGCTGTGCATGATGTGGGGGCTGCACAAGGCGTTCTACCTGGAGTCGCAACGGCAGATCGCGCAGATGCACTCGCTGGCGCCGTTCGCCCAGTCGCGCCGCGGCCGTGGTGGCTGGCGGCAACGCTTGAGCCAGGCGGTGCATTTCCCTTCACGCGATGAGGTGTACCGGTTCATGGACGATGTCGTGCGTCCGGCGATTGCCGAGGTGCGCGAGGTGTTCGAGCAGAAGGGCCTGGTGCTGATTACCCAGGATGACCCGAGCCATGACAACGTCAGCTTGAAGATCGGCCATGGCGAGGAACAGCCGTTTATCTACCAGGTGCAGATGCGTGGGTATTTCACCCCGTCCTTCGCGCTGGGTGGGTTGGGTGCCCAGGACTTGAAGAACCGTCGTTACTACCGGGCCGAGGTGCATCTGGCCGAAGGTAGCCAGAACTATGACCTGGTGGGCTACAGCAAGGAGCAGATCATCAACGACATCCTCGACCAGTACGAGCGGCATATGCAGTTCTTGCACTTGGTCAGGTAGCTGCGAGCGGAGGATCCAGCAGGGTGGGAGGAGCTAGGAGCTAGGAGCTAGGAGCTAGGAGCTAGAAGCTAGAAGCTAGAAGCGTGGGAGCGGGCTTGCCCCGCGATAGCGATGGTGAGTTC
>NZ_JBCPSP010000084.1:0-6935 GCF_051129895.1 Pseudomonas sp. Je.1.5.c | reverse complement strand
CCAGTACAGGCAACACCTGCGCCCCTACTGGCACTATCGCGGGGCAAGCCCGCTCCCACGAACGGCTGATCAGTTCGCTCTTATCAACGCAGCTCGAGCACGTCCTGCATGTCGTACAGCCCCGGCTCGCGGCCATCCAGCCACAGCGCGGCACGCACCGCACCCTTGGCGAAGGTCATGCGACTGGAGGCCTTGTGGGTGATTTCCAGGCGCTCGCCTTCAGCCGCGAACAACACGGTGTGATCACCCACTACATCACCAGCGCGCACAGTGGCGAAGCCAATGGTCTTGCGATCACGCGCACCGGTCTGGCCTTCACGGCCATACACCGCCACTTCCTGCAGGTCACGACCCAGCGCATTGGCAACCACTTCACCCATGCGCAGCGCAGTCCCTGAAGGTGCATCGACCTTGTGCCGGTGGTGAGCTTCGATGATCTCGATATCGACGTCATCACCCAGCACGCGCGCCGCCATATCCAGTAGCTTGAGGCTGAGGTTGACGCCAACGCTGAAGTTGGCCGCGAAGACGATCGGAATCTCTTTGCCCGCCTCGGCCAGCAACTGCTTCTCTTCGACAGAGAAGCCGGTCGTGCCGATGATCATCGCCTTGCCGTGCTTGCGGCAGAACGCCAGGTTCTTCACGGTCACCGAAGGGTGAGTGAAGTCGATCAGCACGTCGAACTCGTCAACCACCTTGGCCAGGTCATCGGAGATCGGCACGCCGATTCGCCCCAGACCCGCCAGCTCACCGGCATCAGCACCCACCAGACTGCTGTCGGGGCGATGAATCGACGCCGTCAGCCCAGCTTTTGGCGCCTGTTGCTGGACCGCCTCGATCAGGACCTTGCCCATCCGCCCCGCCGCGCCCATTACCGCAATACGTCGCATAGCCTGTTCCTTGTCAAAGATCGCCGAAGAAGCGCTTCACACCCTCGAACCAACCGCTGGCCTTGGGCGAATGAGAGCTATCACCTTCGAGCGAGTCACGCAGCTCTTCGAGCAGCTCACGCTGACGACGGCTGAGGTTGACCGGGGTTTCCACCGCCACGCGGCACAGCAGGTCACCGGCCGCACCACCACGCACAGGGGCTACACCCTTGCCGCGCAGACGGAACTGCTTGCCGGTCTGGGTACCTTCCGGGATCTTCAGCTTGACCCGACCATCAAGGGTCGGTACTTCCAGCTCGCCACCCAGGGCAGCGTCGGTATAGCTGATCGGCACTTCGCAGTACAGGTGCTTGCCGTCGCGCTGGAAGATCGCGTGCTCACGCACGTTGATCACGACATACAGATCGCCAGTCGGGCCGCCGTGAGCACCCGCCTCGCCTTCGCCCGACAGGCGAATACGGTCGCCGGTATCGACGCCAGCCGGCACCTTGACCGACAGGGTCTTGTATTCCTCGACACGGCCTTCGCCATGGCAGGAATTGCACGGGTCGGTGATGATCTTGCCCTGACCATGGCAGCGCGGGCAGGTTTGCTGCACCGAGAAGAAGCCCTGCTGCATGCGCACCTGGCCGATACCGCCGCAGGTTGGGCAAGTCGAAGGGGTCGAACCCTTCTTCGCGCCACTGCCGTCACATGGCTCGCAGTTGACCAGTGTCGGCACCCGGATATTGACCGTGGTACCGCGCACCGCTTCTTCCAGATTGATCTCCAGAGTGTAGCGCAGGTCGCTGCCGCGCTGAGCGCCGCCACGTCCACCGCCGCGACCACCACCGAAGAAGTCACTGAACACATCGCCAAAGATGTCGGAGAAGTTGGCGCCGCCAAAGCCTGCACCGCCGCCACCCATGCTCGGGTCGACACCGGCGTGACCATACTGGTCGAACGCTGCGCGCTTGCTCGCATCAGACAGCACTTCGTAGGCCTCGTTGGCCTCCTTGAACATGTCTTCGGACTCTTTGTCGCCCGGATTACGGTCCGGGTGGTACTTCATCGCCAGCCGGCGATAAGCCTTCTTGAGGTCTGCTTCGCTGGCGCCGCGCTCGACACCCAGGACCTCATAATAATCACGCTTGGACATAGGTCATTTGCACCTTGTTGGGCGTTCGGCATCCGCGCCGCGCCATCAGCTCCTGCCTGCCGCCAACTAAAATGGCCGCTGACAGATGCTGTAAAAATTCTCGAATTACAGATACGCCAACGCGGGAGCAAGCCCCCGCGCGGCGACATCCTACCAGCTCACCGCCATGGGGCGGTGGCTGGGCGACAACTTGCAGGGATTACTGCTTGTTGTTGTCTTTCACTTCTTCGAACTCGGCGTCAACCACGTCATCGTGCTTGGCTTCCGGCTCAGCCTGCTGCTGGGCGCCGCCCTGAGGCTGCTCAGCTGCCTGCTCGGCGTACATCTTCTGAGCAACCGGTGCGGAAACCTTGGACAACTCCTCGACCTTGGCTTCGATCGCAGCCTTGTCGTCGCCTTTGACAGCGGCTTCCAGGGCAACAAGGGCAGCTTCGATCGCGGTTTTCTCTTCAGCGGTAACCTTATCACCGGCGTCAGCGACCATTTTGCGCGTCGAGTGGACCAGCGCATCACCCTGGTTACGGGCAGCGGCCAGCTCTTCGAACTTGCGGTCTTCTTCCGAGTTCGCCTCAGCGTCGCGGATCATCTGCTGAATTTCTTCATCAGACAGACCGGAGTTGGCCTTGATCACGATCGACTGAGTCTTGCCAGTCGCCTTGTCCTTGGCACCTACGTGCAGGATACCGTTGGCGTCGATGTCGAAGGTCACTTCGATCTGCGGCACGCCACGTGGTGCTGGTGGAATGTCGGCGAGGTCGAATTTACCCAGCGACTTGTTCTGCGCAGCCTGCTTACGCTCACCCTGCAGCACGTGAATGGTCACAGCGCTTTGGTTGTCGTCAGCGGTGGAGAACACCTGCGACTTCTTGGTCGGGATGGTGGTGTTCTTCTCGATCAGCGCAGTCATCACGCCGCCCATGGTTTCGATACCCAGGGTCAGCGGGCTGACGTCCAGCAGCAGTACGTCCTTGACATCGCCAGCCAGAACCGCGCCCTGGATGGCAGCACCCATGGCAACCGCTTCGTCCGGGTTGACGTCTTTACGTGCTTCTTTACCGAAGAAATCGGTAACCGCTTTCTGCACCAGCGGCATGCGGGTCTGACCACCGACCAGGATCACGTCGTTGATCGAACCCACGTCGATACCGGCATCTTTCAGAGCGATGCGGCAAGGCTCGATGGTGCGCTGCACCAGGTCTTCTACCAGCGACTCCAGCTTGGCGCGGGAGATCTTCACGTTCAGGTGCTTAGGACCGGTGGCATCTGCAGTGATGTACGGCAGGTTGACGTCGGTCTGCTGGCTCGAAGACAGCTCGATCTTGGCCTTTTCCGCAGCTTCTTTCAGGCGCTGCATGGCCAGCGGGTCACCTTTGAGGTTCATGCCGCTTTCTTTCTTGAACTCGTCGACGAGGTAGTCGATCAGGCGAATGTCGAAGTCTTCACCACCGAGGAAGGTGTCACCGTTGGTGGCCAGAACTTCAAACTGATGCTCGCCGTCGACTTCGGCGATTTCGATGACCGAAACGTCGAAGGTACCACCACCCAGGTCATAAACGATCACGGTGTGATCGCCCTTGGCCTTGTCCATACCGTAAGCCAGTGCAGCTGCGGTTGGTTCGTTGATGATACGTTTTACGTCAAGACCGGCGATGCGACCGGCATCCTTGGTGGCTTGACGCTGGCTGTCGTTGAAGTAAGCCGGAACGGTGATGACCGCTTCGGTGACAGGCTCGCCGAGGTAGTCTTCGGCGGTCTTCTTCATCTTTTTCAGGATCTCGGCAGAGATCTGTGGCGGCGCCATTTTCTGGCCGTTGACTTCGACCCAGGCGTCGTTGTTGTCAGCCTTGACGATCTTGTACGGGACCATCTGAATGTCTTTTTGCACGACTTCTTCGTCGAAGCGGCGACCGATCAGACGTTTTACCGCGTACAGGGTGTTGTGCGGGTTGGTGACCGCCTGGCGCTTGGCCGACTGACCCACCAGGATCTCGCCATCGTTAGCGTAGGCGATGATCGAAGGGGTAGTACGCGCGCCTTCGGCGTTCTCGATAACCTTGACGTTACCGTTTTCCAGGATGGAGACGCACGAGTTGGTGGTCCCCAGGTCGATACCGATGATTTTACCCATGTTAACTCTCCCGAAACTTTGAATTAGCTAGCAGCGACTACATTGGCCAACTGCGGTAATACTTGAATGCTTGACACCTAAATGGGGACGCCCCAGAGGATTTCAAGCCTTTTCATCGATCGAAGGTTGAGCTGCAGCAGGCGACTTGCTGACCACCACCATGGCGGGGCGCAGCAGGCGGCCGTTGAGCAGATAACCCTTCTGGAACACCTTGAGCACGCTGTTGGGCTCGACCTCGTGGCTTTCCTGCATGGCCATGGCCTGGTGGTGCTCGGCGTTGAACGGCTCGCCGTGCGGATCGACAGCCTCAAGGTTGTAGCGCTTGAGGGTGTCGTGGAACATCTTCAGGGTCAGCTCGATACCTTCGCGCATCGGCTTGATGGTTTCGTCGTCGGCGCTGGACAACTCCAGGCCACGCTCCAGGCTGTCGATCACTGGCAGCAGGTCGCCGGCAAACTTCTCCAGGGCGAACTTGTGTGCCTTCTCGACATCCTGCTCAGCGCGGCGACGCACGTTCTGCAGGTCTGCGGCAACGCGCAGGGACTGGTCCTTGGCGGCGGCCAGCTGCTCCTCGAGCACCTGGACGCGGGTACCGAGATCCTCAGAACCTGCCTCTTCGGTGTTAGGGGTTTGTGGATCCAGCTGTTCGTCAGCCATTGGCTATCTCCTCCGCAATTTCTGGTATGCGAGACGTACTCGCCTTGTCTGTCGGCTATATGGGGTCGTAAAAATCAGGTTCAAGGGGCAGACAGCTTTCCGTGGTGACAAATCAATCTCCAAACGGGCATTGTCAGCCAGGCAAAAAGCACTGTATAAATATCCAGACATGACCCTTCGGGAGCGCCCTCATGCTGGTCCACCTGTCCATTCATAACTACGCCATCGTCGAACACCTGGACCTCGAGCTCGCTCGCGGCATGAGTGTGATCACCGGCGAAACCGGCGCCGGTAAATCGATCATGCTCGACGCCCTGGGCCTGGCCCTGGGCGACCGGGCCGACAGCGGCGTGGTGCGCCCCGGCGCGGACAAGGCAGACATCCTCGCCACCTTCGATTTGGTCGACATCCCCGAAGCCAGCGTATGGCTGAGCGAGCGCGACCTGGAAAGCGACGGCCCGTGCATCCTGCGCCGGGTGATCACCGCCGAAGGGCGCAGCCGCGGCTATATCAACGGCACGCCCTGCCCGCTTGGCGACCTCAAGGCGCTGGGTGAGTTGTTGATCGACATCCACAGCCAGCACGAGCACCAATCGCTGCTCAAGACCGACACCCACCGCCGCCTGGTCGATGAGTATGCCGGCGCGATCGACCTGTCCCGCCAGGTGCAGCTGGCCGCGCAACGCTGGCGCCAGACCCGCCAGGAGCTCGAGCGCCTGTCCAACTCGGGCGACGAGCAACGCGCCCGCCAACAACTGCTCAGCTATCAGCTCGAGGAGCTGGACAACCTCGGCCTGGGCGAGAACGAACTGGAGCAGCTGGAGCAGGAACATAAAAGCCTGACCAATGCCGAGGCGCTGTTCGGCATCTGCCGCCAGGTCATCGATCAATGCAGCGAGAGCGATTCGGGCAATGTGCTCAACGCACTGACCGTCAGCCTCAACCGCCTCACCGCAGTAGCCAGCGCGCCCAAGGCCTTGGGCGAGGCCGCCACCCTGATCGCCAGCGCACAGATCCAGGTAGAGGAAGCGGTTGGCGAGCTCAACCGCTTCCTCGATAACTTCGACGCCGACCCGATGCGCCTACAGGCGCTGGAAGAGCGGCTCGATACTATCTATACGCTGGCGCGCAAACACCGCGTGCACCCCACCGAGCTGCCGCACCTACAGCTGCGCCTGATGGAGGAGCTCGAAGGGCTCAATGCCAGCGACGAGTCCATCGAACGCCTGGGCGAAGAACTGGCAGCCTACGCCCAGCACTATCAAGACAAAGCTGTCGAATTGAGCGCACTGCGCCAGCAGGCCGCCAAACAGTTGGCCACGGCGGTAGAGCAGGAAGTCCAGCGCCTGGGCATGCCTGGCGGGCGCTTCTGTATCGAGCTCACGCCGTTTGACAGCCCCGAGCCGTCACCGCACGGCCTGGAGCAGATCGAATTGCTGGTCAGCGCCAACCCTGGGCAGCCACTGAAGGGCCTGGCCAAAGTGGCCTCGGGTGGTGAGCTGTCGCGGATCAGCCTGGCGATTCAGGTGATCACCGCCCAGACCTCGCGAATTCCGACCTTGGTGTTCGACGAAGTGGACGTGGGCATTGGCGGGCCTACCGCCGAGATCGTTGGCCAACTGCTGCGGCGGCTCGGCGAACGCGGCCAGGTGCTGACAGTGACCCACCTGCCGCAGGTGGCGGCGCAGGGGCATCATCACCTGTTCGTGCACAAGGTGCGCAATAGCGAGACCACCCATACCGCAGTGGCCAACCTGGGCAAGCGTGAACGGGTCGAGGAAGTGGCGCGGATGCTGGGCGGGATTGACCTGACCAAGGAATCGCTGGCGCATGCGCGCAAGATGGTGGTCAGCGGTAAGGCCTGATCGGCGAGGGGCACGTAATCCTTGGCATCGTGGGAGCGGGATCGTGGGATCGTGGGATCAGGATCAGGATCAGGATCAGGATCAGGATCAGGATCAGGATCAGGATCAGGATCAGGATCAGGATCAGGATCGTGGGAGCGGGCTTGAACTGGTCAACTTATTTTGGACACCAGTTAAGGTTTCATGCCGCATCCTTGAGCTTTTTCTCCATGGCTACCGGGGTTTGATAACCGTTGTAGCTGTGGAGGCGCTTCAGG
>NZ_JBCPSP010000083.1:0-7116 GCF_051129895.1 Pseudomonas sp. Je.1.5.c | reverse complement strand
GTTTGGCACCGGCTTTGCCGGTGATCGCGGGGCAAGCCCGCTCCCACGCTGGAACTCTGTTCCCTGCGCGACACCCGCAAGGGCTGTGTGATCTCCTACAGGGTATTACTGTGGATTCATCAGCGGGCTGTCTCAAGGTGAAACACTCAGTCGCGAAATGGGACGTTCCGACCCGCCGGCTACCCGCGGCAATCGTCCAGCCGAACTAGCCAAGCAGTTGAAATCAAACAGCTTTGGCAAGACTGGCACACTTCCTGTATTGCAACTGTCACATGCACCTGCAGTACCCAGGCGTGCACAAAAACGATAAGAAACGACACCGTGGAGGTCTGACCTTGAAGACGACTCGACTCCGGCGGCATGCGGGCAAACTGGCGCTGGTCGCCGCCGCACTGCTGGGCACCCAGGCCATGGCGGCCGAGCAGGGCCCGAGCCTGTTGCAAACCAAGTGCATGGGGTGTCACATCCCCGAAGGCAATGACGCCTACAGCCGCATCAGCCACCAGCGCAAGACCCCGGAAGGCTGGTTGATGAGCATCGGCCGCATGCAGGTCATGCATGGCCTGCAGATCAGCGATGATGACCGCCGCACCCTGGTCAAGTACCTGGCCGACAAACAGGGCCTGGCGCCTAGCGAAACCGAAGGCGTGCGTTACGCCATGGAGCGCCGGCTCAATACGGTCGAGCAGTTCGATGACCCGCTCAGCCAGATGTGCGGTCGATGCCACTCCGGCGCCCGGGTCGCCTTGCAGCGCCGTCCGGCGCAGGAGTGGGAACATCTGGTCAACTTCCACCTCGGCCAATGGCCGTCCCTGGAGTACCAGGCCCAGGCGCGTGACCGCGACTGGCTGGACATCGCCCTCAAGCAAATGGTGCCGGACCTGGCCAAGCGCTTCCCCCTCGACAACCCAGCCTGGAGCCAGTGGCAGCAGGCCAAGCCCAAGGCTGATGCGTTGGCCGGGCAATGGGCGTTTGGCGGGCACATGCTGGCCAAGGGCGATGTGCGCGGGGTAATGAGCGTTAGTGCAGGCGAGGGGGACACTTTCAAGGTCGAGGTCAAGGGCAGCTATGCCGACGGCACGCCGTTCAACGGCAGCGGTACGGCAATTCTCTACAACGGCTACGAGTGGCGCGGCAACGTCAAGATCGGCGAGGCCAACTTGCGCCAGGTGTTCGCCGCGCTCGATGGTGAGATGAAGGGCCGCATGTACGAAGCCGAGCATGATGAGCGTGGCCTGGACTTCACTGCGGTGAAGGAGGGCAAGGCACGCCTGCTGGCGGTGCAGCCGGCGTTCATCAAGGCCGGCGCTGAAAGCGAGATCACCCTGGTCGGCAGCGGCCTGAGTGGCAAGCCGGACCTCGGCGCTGGGGTCGAGGTGAGCGAGGTGCTCGAGTCGAGCGCAACCCTGGTCCGGGTCAAGGCGCGCGCCGCCAAGGACGCCGCCGCAGGCACCCGCGAGGTCGCCGTTGGCGCGCTCAAAGGTGTGACCCTGGCGGTCTACGACAAGGTCGAGCAGGTCAAGGTGGTGCCGGCATTCTCCATCGCCCGGATTGGCGAAAATGGCGGCTCCACGCCCAAGGTTCAGGGCCGCTTCGAAGCTGAAGCCTGGGGCAAGGACGCCAGTGGCCAGCCACTGCGCATCGGCTACCTGCCGGCGAAGTGGAAGGTCGAGCCGTTCAACGAGCGGGCAATCGAGGACGAGGACGTCAAGTTCGCCGGTGCCATGCAGCCCGACGGTGTGTTCATGCCGGCCGGTGCCGGGCCCAACCCTGAGCGCAAGATGATGACCAACAACGCCGGCAACCTGAAGGTCATCGCCCAGCTCGAAGACGGCGGCCAGCAGGGCGAAGGCCACCTGATCGTCACCGTGCAGCGTTGGAACAACCCGCCTTTGCCATAAGGGCGAGCAACGCGCGTCACTAACGGATCGATTACTGGAGGTCGCCATGGGCGCACAATTGAATCTGGTCGAACGCAACTTGCACGAAGTGCAGGTCGATGCCGACCGCATGCTCTTTCACATCCCCAGCAGTTCGCTGTTCAGCACCGATGCAGTCACCGGCGGGATCATCGACAGCTTGCGTCAACAAGGCTGCTCGGCTGAAGAACTGGTGCAGCGCCTGAGCCTGCAATTCAGCGGCCAGGACATCGAAGACACCCTGCGCGAGCTGATCGCCCTGGAAGTGGTCAGCGATGGCTCGCCGCTCACCCCGGAAATCGCCCTCAAGCGGGTCGAGCGCACCGCGCTGAACACTGTGGTACTGAACGTCAACACCGGCTGTAACCTGAGCTGCACCTATTGCTACAAGGAAGACTTGGACAAGCCTTCGGCGGGCAAGAAAATGAGCACTGCCACCGCCGAGGCCTCGGTGGAAATGCTGCTCAAGGAGTCACCCGATGAAACCCGCTACAGCGTGGTGTTCTTCGGCGGCGAGCCGCTGTCCAATCGGCCTCTGATCGAGCACATGGTCGCCTACTGCGAGCAGCGTTTCGCCGAGGCTGGCAAAGAGGTGGAGTTCATCATGACCACCAATGCCACGCTGCTCACCGAAGAGATCGTCGACTGGCTCAACGCCCACCGCTTCGGCTTGTCAATCAGCATCGACGGGCCGAAGACCGTGCACGACCGCAATCGCATCACCGTTGGCGGGCAGGGCACCTATGACGTGGTGCGGCGCAAAGCCGACATGCTGCTCTCGCGCTACACCAGCCGCCCGGTCGGCGCGCGGGTGACGCTGACCCGGGGCATCACCGACGTCGAGACCATCTGGAATCACCTGTTCAACGAGATGGGCTTTGCCGAGGTGGGCTTTGCCCCGGTCACCTCTGGCGACATGGCCGACTTCAACCTGACTGGCGAGGAACTGGTGCAGGTGTTCGCCAACATGAAAGCGCTCGGTCGGCGCTATCTTGAGGCTGCCCTGGAACACCGCAGTATTGGCTTTTCCAACCTGCACCAGCTGATCACCGACATCCATGAAGGCCACAAGAAGGCGCTGCCGTGTGGCGCCGGGCTGAAGATGCTGGCGGTCGATCACCAGGGAGAGTTGAACCTCTGCCACCGCTTCACCGGCTCCAGCCTGCCGACCTTCGGCAATGTCCATCAGGGCGTCAAACAGGCGCAGCTTAACGATTTCCTGTCCCAGCGCCTGGACCGCAGCAACACCGGCTGCGACGACTGCCGGATCCGTAACCTGTGCTCGGGCGGCTGCTACCACGAGAGCTACGCACGCTACGGCGACCCGACCCATCCGACCTATCACTACTGCGAACTGATGCGCGACTGGGTCGACTTTGGCATCGAAGTCTACAGCCGCATCATGGCCGTCAACCCGGCTTTCATCGATCGCTACATCACTCCGCGCAAGGCACATTGATATGAAGCACTTGAAGGCAATGAACAACAAGGCGCGCATCCTTGAACAAGCCGCCGCCGAGGACCGGGTCGAAGAAGTCATGGCCATGAGCGCGGTAGCCGGTTGCACCGCGACCACCGACCCGGGGTGGGAGGTCGACGCCTTTGGCGGCGTCAGCTCGCTATGCCAGCCGATGGAAGCCGACTTGTATGGCTGCTCCGACCCTTGCTGGTGGCCGGCCCAGGTGCCGGACATGATGAGCACCTACCAGGACTGGAACGCCCAGGCGAGCAACTCGCAGGACGACTGGCGCAACCTGGGCACCGTATTCCCGAAAGACAAGTGACCGGCCCGACAAGAACGACAAGGGGAAACCGCATGAAACCTGGATTCTGCGCGCAGCTCGCGCTCACCGTCGCCGCCTGTGCCGGCGCTTGGACTTCGGCGCAGGCCGCTGAAGCCGGCGCTGCGCTGACGCCTGGCCACGAGTACATGATCGTCACCAACTATCCGAACAACCTGCACGTGGTGGATGTGGCCAACGACAGCGTATTCAAGTCGTGCCGCATGCCGGACGCGTTCGGCCCGGGCACCGCGATGATGGCGCCGGACAACCGCACCGCCTATGTGCTGAACAACCACTTTGCCGATATCTACGGCATTGACCTGGACAGCTGCAACACCGTTTTCCACGCCAACTTGTCCAGCGTCCCTGGCGAAATCGGCAAGGCCATGTACTCGTTCGCCATCAGCCCGGACGGCAAGGAGGTCTATGCCACGGTCAACCCAAGCCAGCGACTGAACGATCATTACGTGGTCAAACCGCCGCGCCTGGAAGTGTTCAATACCGCCGACGGCCTCAACGCCAAGCCGGTCCGCAGCTTCCCCATGCCGCGCCAGGTGTACCTGATGCGCGCCGCCGACGATGGCAGCCTGTTCGTCGCCGGCCCCGACCTCTACAAGCTGGATGTCAGCAATGGCAAGTACGAGGTGGCGTTGCCGCTACGTAACTGGAACCGCCCCGGCTACAGCGCCCCGGACGTGCTGTACTTCTGGCCGCACCAGAGCGCACGGCACGAGTTCTCGATGCTCTACACCATCGCCAAGTTCAAGGACGACAAGCAAGACCCCGCCACCGCCGATTTGTTGTATGGCTACCTGAGCGTGGACCTCAAGACCGGCAAGACCCACACCCAGGAATTTGCCGACCTGAGCGAGCTGTACTTCACTGGACTGCGTTCGCCGAAAGATCCCAACCAGATGTATGGCGTGCTCAATCGGCTGGCGCGCTACGACATCAAGGAGCGCAAGCTGATCAAGGCGGCGAATCTGGACCACACTTATTACTGTGTGGCGTTCAACCGCAGCGGCAGCAAGCTGTACCTGGGCGGGACATTCAACGATCTGGCAGTGTTCGATCCCGATACGCTGGAGAAAGTCGGCAACATCAAGCTGCCGGGTGGCGACATGTCGACCACCACGCCGCAGGTGTTCGTCAGGTAGTTGTGGGTTGTTTGCGCCTTCCCCAGCGCGGGGCAAGCCCGCTCCCACGCGGCTGGTATCTTGGCTACGTGGGAGCGGGCTTGCCCCGCGATAAGGCCCGCACCGACACCCTAAAAATAACAAGAGATCACCATGACCCAGCCCAGCTATACCCAAGGCCAACAAGACAAACCGCTGCTCAGCCAGTGCATCGGCGACGCCTTCGACAGCACCGTGGCCCGCTTCCCTGAGCGCGAGGCGCTGGTGGTGCGTCATCAAGGCCTGCGCTACACCTGGCGCCAATTGGCCGCAGCGGTCGATCAACACGCTCGCGCGCTGATTGCCTTGGGCGTGCAAGTGGGCGATCGGTTGGGCATCTGGGCGCCTAATTGCGCCGAATGGTGTATCACCCAGTTCGCCAGTGCCAAGGTTGGCGCGATCCTGGTCAACATCAACCCGGCCTATCGCAGCAGCGAGCTGGACTACGCCCTGAGCCAATCGGGCTGTCGCTGGGTGATCTGCGCCGATTCGTTCAAGACCTCTGATTATCACGCCATGCTGCTCAGCCTGGTCCCGGGCCTGGGCAAAGGCCTGCCCGGTGAACTGAGCTGCGAACGCCTGCCCGAACTGCGGGGTGTGGTCAGCCTGGCCGCCCATCCGCCGGGCGGGTTTCTCGCCTGGCCTGATCTGCAAGCCAAGGCTGTCGACACCAGCCCTGAGACCCTGGCCGCGCGCCAAGCGCAACTGCGCCCCAGCGACCCGATCAACATCCAGTACACCTCAGGTACTACCGGCTTCCCTAAAGGCGCCACGCTCAGCCATCACAACATCCTCAACAACGGGTACATGGTGGGTGAGAGCCTGGGCTTGACCGAGCACGACCGCATGGTCGTGCCGGTGCCGCTGTACCACTGCTTTGGCATGGTCATGGCCAACCTCGGTTGCATGACCCACGCCAGCACCCTGATCTACCCCAGTGATGCCTTCGACCCCCTGGCCACTTTGCGTGCTGTGGCCGAGGAGAAAGCCACAGCGCTGTATGGCGTGCCGACCATGTTCATCGCCGAGCTGGATCACCCACAGCGTGGCGAGTTCGACTTGTCCAGCTTGCGGACCGGGATCATGGCTGGCGCTACCTGCCCGATCGAGGTGATGCGCCGGGTGATCGACGAAATGCACATGGCCCAGGTGCAGATTGCCTATGGCATGACCGAGACCAGCCCGGTGTCGTTGCAAACGGGCGCCGATGATGACCTGGAGCGCCGCGTGACCAGCGTGGGGCGCACTCAGCCGCAGCTGGAGAGCAAGATCATCGATGCCCAGGGCAATACCGTTGCGTGTGGGGAAATTGGCGAGCTGTGTACCCGTGGCTATAGCGTGATGCTGGGGTACTGGAACAACCCCAAGGCCACTGCCGAGAGCATCGATGGCGATGGCTGGATGCACACTGGCGATCTGGCGGTGATGGATGAGGCTGGCTACGTGCGGATCGTCGGGCGAAGCAAGGACATGATCATTCGCGGCGGCGAGAACATCTATCCGCGGGAGCTGGAGGAGTTTTTCTTCACTCATCCGGCGGTGGCTGATGTGCAGGTGATTGGTATTCCTTGTAGCCGCTATGGCGAGGAGATTGTCGCCTGGGTGCGTTTGCATCCTGGGCATTCGGTGGGTGAGGACGCGCTGCGGGAGTGGGCTAGGGCGCGGATTGCGCATTTCAAGGTGCCGCGGTATTTCCGCTTTGTGGATGAGTTTCCGATGACGGTGACGGGGAAGGTGCAGAAGTTCAGGATGCGTGAGATTAGTATCGAGGGGTTGGTTGGGGGTAAGTCTGGGTAAATGGGAGCTTGGGAGCTTGGGCATTTGGGCTGGGGCTTATCCATTTAATGGGGTGACTTTACTGGCCCCTTCCGCCTTTACGGCGGCTTACTTTTCTCTTGGGAAAAGTAAGCAAAACCGCTCGCTCCTACATACGGCCCTACGCTGCGCTTCGGGTCCCTTCGCGCCGGCGCCTTCCGGGCCCGCGCGGCCTACGATTTGCTGCGCAAATCTACATCTCGCGCCTTCGGCTGCGCCGAAGGATGCTGGCGCACCTGGCCCTCCAGGCACCTCTGCTCAGCCTCCTGAAGTCGCGAATCTGCGGCGCCTGCAATTATGCGCACGAAGATCAAGAGCAGGCGAATCGCTGCGCTCTCGCCAAAGCCAAAGCTTGAATTGTTCTTTTGTGTTGTTTGTTCCGGCCTCATCGCGGGGCAAGCCCGCTCCCACGTGACTCGTGGG
>NZ_JBCPSP010000082.1:0-7284 GCF_051129895.1 Pseudomonas sp. Je.1.5.c | reverse complement strand
TTCCCCCGCGATGAGGCTGGCCTGTCAGTGCTTCCACACCTGCGGATTGACCAGATCCCGCGGCCGCTCACCGAGCAGTGCCGCACGCAGGTTGTCCAGCGCCCGGTTGGCCATCGCTTCACGGGTCTCGGCAGTGGCCGAGCCAATATGCGGCAGGGTCAAGGCATTGGGCAGCTTGAACAGCGGCGAATCGGCCAGCGGTTCTTTCTCGTACACATCCAGCCCGGCGCCGCGAATGGTGCCGGCCTGCAACGCCTCGATCAGCGCCGCCTCATCTACCACCGGCCCACGGGCGATGTTGATCAGGAACGCGCTGGGCTTCATTAGCTGCAGTTCGCGAGCGCCGATCAGCTTGCGGGTAGCATCAGACAGCGGCACTACCACGCAAACGAAATCCGCCTCGGCCAACAGCTGATCGAGGCTGCGGTACTGCGCGCCGAGCTCCTGTTCCAGCGCCTGCTTGCGGCTGTTGCCGGCATACAGGATCGACATGTTGAAACCAAAGCGGCCACGCCGGGCGACGGCGGCGCCGATATTGCCCAGGCCGATGATGCCCAGCGTCTTGCCGTGCACATCGCTGCCGAAGCGGTCTGGGCCAACAGTGGCTTGCCACTGGCCGGCCTTGGTCCAGGCGTCCAGCTCCGCGGTGCGACGGGCGCAGCCCATGATCAGCGAGAACCCCAGGTCGGCAGTGCTTTCGGTGAGCACGTCGGGGGTGTTGGTCAGGGCGATGCCGCGCTCGTTGAAGTAGTCCAGGTCGTAGTTGTCGTAGCCGACCGACACACTCGACACGACTTCCAGCTTGGCTGCGCCTTCGAGCTGCGCCCGGCCAAGCTTGCGGCCGACGCCGATCAGGCCGTGGGCCTCGGGCAGGGCTTCGTTGAACTGGGCATTGATGTCGCCGAGCTTGGGGTTGGGCAGGATCACGTTGAAGTCGTGCTGCAGGCGCTCGGCCATGGCCGGGGTGATGCGGCTGAAGGCCAGGACGGTCTTTTTCATCGGGCTACTTCTCTGCAAGGCGGTGGTGGAGTGTCAGTGCCGACCGCATCGCGGGGCAAGCCCGCTCCCACGCAGAGTTTCAGCCGGGTGGGAGCGGGCTTGCCCCGCGATGGGGCCGGCACTGACGATGACGAAGCCAATGATTAGCAACCTACCATTGTCCTTCACCGCCGTGCAGCAGGTTTTTCAATTGGCGACTAGTAATTCGTGGGTTTTCAGGTCCGCCTCATGCGCGGCTAGAATCTCCGGCAACGAGTTACGCAGGTATTCGACCCAGGTCTTGATCTTGGCATCCAGGTACTGGCGCGAGGGATAAATCGCGTACAGGTTCAGCTCCTGCAAGCGGTAATCGGGCATCACCCGCACGATGCTGCCATCGCGCAGGCCATCGATGGCCGAATAGATCGGCAACACGCCCACCCCCATGCCACTGCGGATCGCCGTCTTCATCGCATCGGCGGAGTTGACCTGGAACGGCGAGCTGGTGATGTTGACCATCTCCTGGCCCTCCGGCCCGTCGAACAGCCATTTCTCCAGCGGAATCACCGGGCTGACCATGCGCAGGCAAGCGTGCTTGAGCAGGTCGATCGGCTTTTGCGCAATGCCATGCTTGGCGACGTACTCGGGCGAGGCGCAGACGATGCTGTAGGTGATCCCCAGGCGCTGCGAGACAAAACCTGAGTCAGGCAGCTCGGTGGCCAGCACGATGGATACGTCGTAACCCTCGTCGAGCAGGTCGGGCACGCGGTTGGCCATGGTCAAATCGAAGGTCACGTCCGGGTGCGACTCGCGGTAGCGGGCGATTGCATCGACGACGAAATGCTGGCCGACGCCGGTCATCGAATGCACCTTCAACTGCCCGGCAGGGCGGGCGTGGGCATCGCTGGCTTCGGCTTCGGCTTCTTCCACGTAGGTAAGGATTTGCTCGCAGCGCATCAGGTAGCGCTTGCCCGCCTCGGTCAAGGCGATGCGCCGGGTGGTGCGGTTGAGCAGCCGAGTTTGCAGATGGGCTTCCAGATTGGAGACCGCCCGCGACACGTTCGCGGTGGTGGTGTCCAGTTGCACTGCGGCAGCGGTGAAGCTGCCGAGCTGGGCCACGCAACTGAAAGCACGCATGTTTTGCAGGGTGTCCATGGGTCACTCTCTAGGTAGAGGCCGAAATTGTGACACGAAGTTACAGATTTGTTCCTTCGACCAAAGCCGGATTATCGCTGTTTTGGTAACAAAGATTCGCAGGATTATGCGCTTATCGCCAGTGCGACGGCCCCCTAGAATTGCCCGGCCTCATCCACTTCTTTCCTCGGGAAATCGCAGCTGTGCCGCGTCGCATCATCAGAGCGCTGAATGCGCTCAGTGCCTGTGCCCTTAGCCTGTCCTTGTCTGGCTGTATCGGAACCTGGGGTATCGCCCCGCAAAGCAAGACGCTGCAAGCCAATACCCTAGCCACCGACCACGCCATCAGCGAGGCCGCCCGCGACGCCCGCTGGCCCGACCAGCAGTGGTGGCGCGCTTATGGCGATGCCCAGCTCGACCGGTGGGTAGCCCTGGCCTTGGCCGGCAGCCCGAGCCTGGCGATGGCCGCAGCGCGAGTGCGCGAAGCCAAGGCCATGGCCGGGGTGGTCGAATCGGCGGAGAAACTCCAGGGCAACGGCCAGGCCAGCCTCAAGCGGCATAACTGGCCAGAGGATCAGTTCTACGGCCCCGGCGCGTTGTCGGGTGCCAACACCTGGGACAACAATGCCGCCCTTGGCCTGAGCTATGCCCTGGACCTGTGGGGGCGCGAGCGCAACGCCAGCGAGCAGGCGCTCGACCTGGCCCACATGAGCGTGGCCGAAGCGCGCCAGGCTCAGCTGGAGCTGGAAAACAACCTGGTCAAGGTCTACATCCAGCTGGCCCTGCACTTTGCCCAGCGCGACATCGTCAAGTCCGAGCTCGAACAGCAGGAGCAGATCCTGGGCCTGGCCAAGCGTCGCCTGGAGGGCGGCATCGGTACTCATTTCGAGGTCAGCCAGGCCGAAGCGCCGCTGCCCGAGACCCATCGCCAGCTCGATGCCCTCAATGAAGAAATCGCCCTGGCGCGTAACCAGCTGGCGGCCCTGGCCGGCAAGGGGCCGGGGCAGGGCGCGCAGCTCCAGCGTCCGAGCCTGACCCTTGGCGCAGCGCTGACCTTGCCTTCGGCATTGCCCGCCGAATTGGTCGGCCAGCGCCCCGACGTGGTCGCCAGCCGCTGGCAGGTCGCGGCGCAGGCGCGGGGTATCGACGTCGCACACGCAGGCTTCTTCCCCAACGTCGACCTGGTCGGCAGCTTGGGCTTCATGGCCACTGGGGGTGGCGCGCTGGAGTTTCTCACCGGGCGCAAGTTCAACTACAACGTCGGCCCGGCCATCAGCTTGCCGATCTTCGATGGTGGCCGCCTGCGCGCGCAGTTGGGTGTGGCCTCGGCGGGGTATGACGTCGCCGTGGCGCGCTACAACCAGACCGTGATCGGCGCGCTGAAGAACATCTCCGATCAATTGATCCGCCGCGAGTCGATGAAAGAGCAGGCGCACTTCGCCCAAGCGTCGGTGGCCGCCGCGCAGAAGACCTACGACATTGCCCTGGTCGCCTTCCAGCGCGGCCTGACCGACTACCTCAACGTGCTCAATGCGCAGACCTTGTTGTTCCGCCAGCAGCAAGTGCAGCAGCAGGTCCAAGCCGCGCGCCTGACCGCCCATGCCGAGCTGGTCACAGCGTTAGGTGGTGGTCTGCAAGCGGGCCAGGATGCACCTGCCGAACAGCGCCAGGCCGCGCCGAAAACCCCAGCCACCCTGGCCATCTTCGACAAGCCGGACCACAGCCAATGAGCACATCGAGCTTGCCCGTGCGCTGGCTGCAAAGCCTGGAGTGGCGCCGGGGCTTCTTCGCCTGGGCGCGTACCGACGGGGTGACTTGGGTCTACATCTTCAAGGTACTGGCCGCAGCCTTCATCACCCTGTGGCTGGCCATGCGCCTGGAACTGCCGCAGCCGCGCACGGCGATGATCACCGTGTTCATCGTCATGCAGCCACAGAGCGGGCATGTGTTCGCCAAGAGCTTCTACCGGGTGCTCGGCACCTTGGCAGGTTCAGCGATGATGGTCGCGCTGATTGCGCTTTTTCCGCAGAACACCGAGCTATTCCTGCCCAGCCTGGCCCTGTGGGTGGGCCTGTGCTCGGCAGGCGCCATGCGCTACCGGACCTTCCGCGCCTACGGCTTCGTGCTCGCTGGCTACACCGCGGCGATGATCGGCCTGCCGGTGCTGGAACACCCTGACCAAGCCTTCATGGCCGCCGTGTGGCGGGTACTGGAGATCTCCTTGGGGATTCTGGTGTCGACCATGGTAAGCGCCGCGATCCTGCCGCAGTCGGCCAGCGCTGCCATGCGCAACGCCCTGTACCAGCGCTTTGGCGTCTTCGCAGGGGTGGTGGTCGAGGCGCTGCGGGGCGACAGCCAGCGTGATCGTTTCGAAACCAGCAACGTGCGCTTCATCGCCGAGGCCGTGGGCCTGGAAAGCCTGCGTAACGTCACCGCCTTCGAAGACCCGCACATGCGTCGGCGCAGCGGTCGCCTGGTGCGCATGAACAGCGAGTTCATGGCCATCACCACCCGCTTCAATGCCCTGCATCGCTTGCTCGAACGCTTGCGCGCACGCGGGCCGTTGCAGATCGTCGGCGCTATCGAGCCGGGGCTTGCAACCCTCGCCGAGTTGCTCGAACCCTACGTCGGCCGGGCCCTGACCGATGCCGATGCACTACGCCTGACCCTGGAGCTGGCCGCCTACAAGGAGGGCCTGCAAGCCCAAGTGCGCACCTTGCGCGCCGAGTACCTGGAGACCAACCCCAGCGAAGCCGACCTGCTCGACTTCCACACCGCTTTCGAGCTGCTGTACCGCTTCGTCGACGAGATGTTCAGCTACGCTGAGACCCACGCTTCGCTGTCTGCGCACAACCACCAGCGCGAGCAGTGGGACGAGCCCTATGTGTCGCAGACCAACTGGCTGGTGTCGCTGGCTGCCGGGGTACGCGCTTCGGCGGTGCTGCTGTTGCTGGGCAGCTACTGGCTGGTCAGCGACTGGCCGAGCGGGGCGATGATGACCCTGATCGCCACCGTCACCGTCGGCCTGTCGGCGGCTTCGCCCAACCCCAAGCGCATGTCGTTCCAGATGGCCTGCGGCACGCTGATCGGCGCCTTTATCGGCTTTTTCGAAACCTTCTTCGTCTTCCCCTGGATCGATGGCTTCCCGCTCTTGTGCATGGTCCTGGCGCCGGTATTCGTGCTCGGCGCGTTCCTCTCCTCGCGCCCGGCCTACGCCGGCTACGGGATTGGCTTGCTGGTGTTCTTCGCCATCGGCTCGGTGCCGAACAACCTCACCGTGTACAACCCCTACACCTTCATCAACGACTACATCGGCATGGTCATCGGCATGCTGGTTTGCGCTGCCGCCGGGGCGATCATCCTGCCGCCCAACAGCCGCTGGCTGTGGAGCCGTTTGCAGCGCGACCTGCGTGAGCAGGTGCTGTTCGCCATCGGCGGGCGCCTGCGCGGGCTGAGCTCGGCATTCGAAAGCCGCACTCGCGACTTGCTGCACCAAGCCTATGGCCTGGCCGCTGGCAAGCCGCAGGTGCAGAGCGAACTGATGCGCTGGATGTTCGTGGTGCTGGAAGTCGGCCACGCCATCATCGAGCTGCGCAAGGAGCAGGACCGCGCCCCAGTGCACCCGGCCTATGCCGAGTCGCAGCCCTGGCGCCAGGCGATCCGGGTGATGGGCCGGGCGCTGGCGCGCTTGTTCCTGCAACCCAACGCCAGCAACCACGAGCGCGCGCTGGTCGCGGTGGACCATGCGATCAGTCGCGTGCAAGCCACCGACGAGCCGTTCGCCCGTCACTTCGACACCTCGGTGCTGCGCCGCTCGCAAAGCTACCTGCACTTCATCCGTACTTCCCTGCTCGACCCACAGTCGCCGCTGGCCCCGGCGAAAGGATTGCACCATGCCCCGTGAGATCGCCTTCCATGGCGTGTACATGCCCACCATGACCTTGATGTTCCTGTTCGCCGCAGGCTTGGCCTGGGGCCTGGACCGCTTCATCGCAAGCGTTGACGGCTACCGCTTCTTCTGGCACCCGGCATTGCTGCGCCTGTGCCTGTTCATCTGCCTTTTCGGCGCCATGGCGCTGTCTGTCTACTGGTGAGAATCCTTCGATGAAAAAGTTCTTCAGCCTGATTGCCACCCTGCTGGTGCTGGTCGCCGCCGTGGCCATCGGCCGCCAGTTGTGGCTGCACTACATGACCACCCCGTGGACCCGCGACGGCCGCGTGCGCGCCGACATCATCAACGTCGCCGCCGACGTGCCGGGCTATGTCACCGACGTGCCGGTGCGCGATAACCAGCGGGTAAAGAAGGGCGATGTGCTGATCCAGATCGACGCCGAGCACTATCAGGTCGCGGTCGATCAGGCCAAGGCCCTGGTCGCTTCGCGCAAGGCCACTTGGGAGATGCGCAAGGTCAACGCCAAGCGCCGCGCCGACATGGACAACCTGGTGATCTCCAAGGAAAACCGCGACGACGCCAGCAACATCGCAAGCTCCGCCCTGGCCGATTACCAGCAGGCCCAGGCGCAATTGGCGGCAGCCGAGCTCAACCTCAAGCGTACGCGCATCGTGGCCACCGTCGACGGTTACGTGACCAACCTGAATATCCATCGTGGCGACTATGCGCGTACCGGCGAGCCGGTGATGGCAGTGGTCGATGAGAACTCGTTCTGGGTGTATGGGTTCTTTGAAGAGACCAAGCTGCCACATGTGAAGGTGGGCGATCAGGCTGAGCTGCAGATGATGAGTGGCGAGCGGATCAAGGGCCATGTGGAGAGCATCGCTCGCGGGATCTATGATCGCGACAACCCGCAGAGCCGCGAATTGATTGCCGATGTGAACCCGACCTTCAACTGGGTGCGCTTGGCCCAGCGAGTGCCGGTGCGGATTCACATCGATGAAGTGCCGGACGGGTTTTTGTTGGCGGCGGGGACTACCTGTACCGTGGTGGTCAAGCCTGGCGAGGGTTGATCCAGTACTTGCAGTGAGCGTTCTGGCGTCATCGCGGGGCAAGCCCGCTCCCACGCAGCCTGGCCCTCGTAGAAGCGAACGGCGTGGGAGATTCTATGGTTATGGGCAAGCCAATTTCATAGCTCTGGTGATGTATTCGCCCTGATTTTTCATCAGGGCGAAAGCCACGCGGGCAAGCTTTCGAGCCAAGATGACCAAGGCTTGGGT
>NZ_JBCPSP010000081.1:0-7856 GCF_051129895.1 Pseudomonas sp. Je.1.5.c | reverse complement strand
CTACAAGCAATCGGCTGCCAAGTACCAAGACCGCGCGCAGGCAGGCCCGCTGTGGAACCGCAAGCAACGCCTGGACCTCGATGAGCGCTACGGCTGCAAGAGCAGCATCTATGGCTGGGACGGCGACCACCTGGCGTTTGAAAGCACCTACCACCCGCGCGGCGAACGCACCACACACTACCTCTACGAGCCAGGCACCTTCGTGCCGCTGGTGCAGGCCTCGTACGAGCAACAAATCGCCCTGCTGCCCGAGCCGAGCTATGACGGGCCGTATGACATCGATCAGGATCCGGTCTGGCAATACCAGCCACAGGCACCGGCCTTCAAAGCGCTGGATTGGTACCAATGCGACCACCTCGGAACCCCGCTGGAGCTGACCGATCAGCACGGCGAAATGGTCTGGCGGGCGGACTATCAGGCCTGGGGGCAGGCCCAGGTGAGGCTGAGCGAGGCGGCGCAGCGCAGAAAACTCGACACTGCGCTACGGTTTCAGGGGCAGTACCTGGATGTCGAGACCGGGCTGCATTACAACCGGTACCGGTACTATGATCCGCAGGTGGGGCGGTTTGTTTCGGCGGATCCGATTGGGTATGCCGGGGGGCTGAATCTTTATCAATATGCGCCGAATCCTATCGCATGGACTGACCCGCTTGGGTTAGAAAGCAAGAAACCGGTATTAGGAAGTGAAAATAACCCGTTTGCCACGTCTAGAGCAGCCCGAGTGGAGTCTATGAGACAAGCAAAAATACCAAAGAGTCAGCAACCTATTAGCCAGTTTAGAAATGAATCGGGGTGGGAGTATCGCTACGAGATGCCTCAGCCTGGTGGCGGGAAAGCATTGGCATCAGTTCAGCAGCAAACTATGGATATTAGCCACCCAGACAAGCCTCACTGGGAGGCTGGAAAGGTTAAACTTGATGATCAGGGAAAACCTAGAATGAATCGCCATGGACGACCACAGATTCGAAACAATAAAAGCAAAGCGTTCTACGAACAGGACTGCTGCAAATGAAATTCACCCCTTACAAGAGAGACCTACTCTACAGAGCAAGCCAGGGCAAAATCATAGTTAATCACCTTGAGAAAAAACTGGAAAAACTATTAATATCCACTCAGGCCCACAAAAATCTCATAGACCTTGCCAAAACCGATAAAATTATTGGAATTCTTAACGAAATGAAGGTCATCGAATGCACCGAGAGAAAATTCACATGCATAAATGAGTGCTTTTCATTCGTAGCATCCGAAGTCTCGGGGCGTAACTGCTACATACTAATTGATGATGACTGGAAATATTGTGGAGCTTTGCATATAGACCCCGAAGTGCGACTAAATACCGAATTCAATTTCGATGAAAACAACAGTGATGAAATAAGATTTATTTTCTGCGACTTAACAACCCAGATAACCATTGACTATTTTCAAGACACAACAAACCCACCATATGAATGTACGCTAAAAAGATACACACCCATATACAGCACCTATCTTATAACCTGAGGAAAATCGATAACTTAAAGTAAATCACACAGCCATAGCCAACGGAACGAGAAAATATTACCTACCCCACCACTGAGCGGTGTCCGCCTGAGCAAGGAAAGCTACAGCAAGAAAATCCGTTCGTTTCACCCGAGATCCGTATGAGTGCAAGGTGGCTTTATGGAACTTTACTCATCGCTCAAAAGCACTTATAACAACTCAAACAACGCCCATGACGACCGCTGAAAAACCTTTCGAAACAACCAAAGACATATTTGTCGACAATGAAACCTTTACAATCAGGAAAAATCCAAAAAACTCCAAAGCCATACTATCCGCCGCACTGATTGCTTATGATTCAGACACGCTCCAAAACACCCAAGCAAAAGCTATAGAAGAGCTTTACAACCAGATACTCAAAAATGTACCGAATTACACCCCCTGGCTTTTAGTCAGCAATGGCGCCATGGTGCAAACAAATCGAATTGTAGAATATTACGGTCTTTGGCGCGCCTTTGAAAAAAACGGAATAGTTTTACCTAAGGGACAACGAACCCAAGAATACGCATTACGCGATGCCAAAGAGGTTCAATATTTTGGTGCCATCCTTCTAGACAACCCTGAATTTTTACAGATTGCAAAATTAACCGCCCCAGACTCTTCCGCTCACCTCATACTGACCAGCAACGCGCGCTCAATTCTTGGACTATTGCAGAAAGGGTGGCACTACGATTCAAAAAAACACCCCACCGACTTACTGCATCATCTTAGCCTAACCTCTAACTGCCTAATCCACCCTATTGGTGAATTCGACGACATTGAGGGTGGAGCAGTAGCAATAGCCTCTCCACAGATTATCAGCAAATGTTTCAGAGACACAGCACATAGGTCTGACTGAGAAAACCTGGACACTCTCACTCCTACTTTATGACTAGAACAGCACCTACACAACCTAGCCTTTTATAACCGCAACCAAAACTGCAGCACTATAAAACGAGATAGGTGAGTTGCATCAGCAGAACTCACTCACCACATAGACAGGTTAACTATTTATACATATACATAAAAACGCAAAGCACTTCGAACACCTGTACCTATTCAAACTGATGGAATATCAAAATGAACCTGATACGACTCTACGAAAAAATAATTGCCAAAGAGGCTTACAGAGACCTCGAAGTATTTTTTTGCGAAATCGATAGTTTTGAAGAGATTCCTTTAATATCGAGAGACAGCAGGCTTGCAAAGCTGCAAAAAATGCTCAAACAGGACGACGCATCTGAATTCTTACTAGGGCTTGCCTATTTTCTCCTCAATACAATTCGCTTGATTGGCCGCTCTAAGAACATCAAATACGGACTGCTTGCAATCACATACGTAGATTTTGATGAGCGTGAATACGGCCCTACACTCAGACCCCACTTATTTTTCTACCCTGACGAACCAGGCCAGAAGCTCTATGACACCCTGCTAAAAAAACAGCCACCAAATGATTCAACAGAAATGTTACACATTAAAAGCACGTTTAAATCTTGCAATCTTTTAGAGCAATTTATTTTTATTGAAAGCCGATGGTTTGACGAGGCGTGCAAGGAAGAACTGATCCGAATATTTGCCATACCAAAACAATCTTAAACACCTGACGGTGCGGCCCAGACTATCACCCCGCAATGACTCATGAATCCACTCAGAGAAAGTCGAAGTGAATGATTCTATATGCACTAGAGGGAATATATCATGAGACGTAGATACTCCCCTGCCCCTAATCGATGGAGTTCGCCATAACCGAGTGAACCTTTAAATTACAACAGGATGGGCATTAGCTGACAAATACATGATAAAAGACTATTTACCGCTTACTCACCTACTGCGCAGGCATGCAGACTTTATTGGAAATGTAAGCACGGGACCGGTAAATCCATAAATACGAACAACATTCGATATCGAGAGGCGAATAGATGATTAATAATGCTGACGAATTTAAAAAATATGTGGAAAGCGACGACAATGAACAGCTTTCAAAGTCAAGAGACTCCGCGCCAGATGAAGTATGGCTAGAAGTTATAAATAAATACCCAGAGCTGTGCTCCCAAGTAGCATCAAACAACACAATCTCAGAATTAATCCTAGAGCAACTATCTTTAAATGAATCGGATGCGATTCGCTGGGATATCGCGATGAAACGGCGTATAAACAGGGCAACATTCGAGCGCCTAGCAAAAGACCCTGAGCCGAGTGTCAGGGAAAGAATCGCGTGCAACCCAAAGGTGCCAAGGGATATTTTAGAGGAACTCTGCAAAGACCCCGACCCACTAGTTTGCAACGCAGCCAATGAGAAATTGAATTTAAAAAAATCTGAATTGTGACCTTGGCTCACCAAAGACTAGCCCAACCGATATACTGCATCACACTGCCAGTGCGACTCCAGCTGAGCGCCCCCCCTTGAATCTCCCCACTGCACAGCCCAACCCGCCCAGCGCCTCTACGCCCGTTGATACAAATCAACATGAATTGTTACCACCCCCCCTAGACTCCGGACACTGCTGCTCCTATACCGGGGACTACCCTCATGCTCGACGACCTGCGTTGGGATGCCGACCTGATCCGCCGCTACGACCTGGCCGGCCCTCGCTACACCTCTTACCCAACCGCGGTGCAACTGCACAGCGAGGTGGGCTCGTTCGACCTGCTCCACGCCCTGCGCGAGAGCCGGCGGGCGGTGCGGCCGTTGTCGCTGTACGTGCACGTGCCGTTCTGCGCCAACATCTGCTACTACTGCGCCTGCAACAAGGTGATCACCAAGGACCGTGCACGGGCCCTGCCCTACCTGCAACGCCTGGAACAGGAGATCCAACTGATCGCCTGCCACCTGGACCCCAAGCAAAAGGTTGAGCAGCTGCACTTTGGCGGCGGCACGCCAACCTTCCTCAGTCACGTCGAGCTGCGCCAGCTGATGGCCAGCCTGCGCCAGCACTTCCACCTGCTCGACGACGATTCTGGCGACTACGGCATCGAGATCGACCCGCGTGAAGCCGACTGGTCGACCATGGGCCTGCTGCGCGAACTGGGCTTCAATCGGGTCAGCCTCGGCGTGCAGGACCTCGACCCGGTCGTGCAGCGTGCGGTCAATCGCCTGCAAAGCCTGGAGCAGACCCGCACGCTGATCGAGGCGGCGCGCACCTTGCAGTTCCGCTCGGTCAACCTCGACCTGATCTACGGCCTGCCCAAGCAGACCCCGGAAGGCTTTGCCCGCACCGTCGAAGAGGTGATCCGCCTGCAGCCAGATCGGCTGTCGGTGTTCAACTACGCGCACCTGCCTGAACGCTTCATGCCCCAGCGGCGCATCGACAGCAACGATTTGCCGGCCCCGGCAGCGAAGCTTGAGATGCTCCACGCCACCATCGAGCAACTGACTAACGCGGGTTATCGCTACATCGGCATGGACCACTTCGCCCTGCCGGACGACGAGTTGGCCATCGCCCAGGAAGAAGGCACCCTGCAACGCAACTTCCAGGGCTACACCACCCATGGTCACTGCGATCTGATCGGCCTGGGGGTTTCGGCGATCAGCCAGATCGGCGATTTGTACTGCCAGAACAGCAGCGACCTGAACACCTACAAAGAGACCCTGTCCAGCGCGCAACTGGCGACCCAGCGCGGGCTGCTGTGCAACCAGGACGATCGTATTCGGCGGGCGGTGATCCAACAGTTGATCTGCCACTTCGAGCTGGAGTTCGAGCAGATCGAGCGGCAGTTCACGCTAGATTTTCGCGGCTATTTCAATGCGCTGTGGCCTGAACTGCAGGCCATGCACCGCGACGGCTTGATCAGCCTGGACAGCAAGCGCATCAAGGTCCTGCCGGCTGGGCGGCTGCTGGTACGCTCGGTGTGCATGGTGTTCGATGCCTACCTGGGGCTGCACAATCGTCAGCGCTTTTCGCGGGTGATCTGACGTACAGCGAGACGATCAACCGCATGGACATCCTCGCGTGGCGAGCACACTATTGGCCAGTGACAGGCTGCGGCCAACCAGAATCGCAGCCCGGTCAGCGCGCACCAAAATAGCGCAAGCTGGCCTACAGCCTATGCCGTCGGTTATCCTTACGGCTTATGTGTGCTTTCCCACAAGGATCGAAGAAATGTCCGAGCCAGTTAAACTGCGCCCACACAACCAGGCCCACTGCAAGGATTGCAGCCTGGCCCCCCTGTGCCTGCCCCTGTCCCTTAACCTTGAAGACATGGATGCACTGGATGAAATCGTCAAGCGCGGCCGCCCGCTGAAGAAGGGTGAGTTCCTGTTCCGCCAGGGTGACAATTTCGGCTCGGTCTATGCGGTACGCTCCGGCGCCCTGAAGACGTTCAGCCTGAGCGACAGCGGCGAAGAGCAGATCACCGGCTTCCACCTGCCCAGCGAGCTGGTCGGCCTGTCCGGCATGGACACCGAGGCCTATCCGGTCTCGGCCCAGGCTCAGGAGACCACTTCGGTCTGCGAGATCCCCTTCGAGCGCCTCGATGAGCTGTCGGTGCAGCTGCCGCAGTTACGTCGCCAGCTGATGCGGGTGATGAGCCGGGAAATCCGCGACGACCAGCAAATGATGCTGCTGTTGTCGAAAAAAACCGCCGACGAGCGCATCGCCACCTTCCTGGTCAACCTGTCGGCGCGCTTCCGCGCTCGCGGTTATTCGGCCAACCAGTTCCGCCTGAGCATGTCGCGCAACGAGATCGGCAATTACCTGGGCCTGGCGGTAGAAACCGTGTCGCGGGTGTTCACCCGCTTCCAGCAAAACGGCCTGATCACTGCCGAGGGCAAGGAAGTGCATATCCTCGACCCGATCCAGCTGTGTGCATTGGCGGGCGGTGCAATCGAAGTCTGAAGCTGACGGTTCGGGGTATACTTGCAGCTTGGTTTTTCAGGATACCCCTTTCATGCACAGCGACACCTTCGACCTCAAAGCCCTGATCCGCCCGGTAGTGGACTTTCCCAAACCGGGGGTGATCTTCCGCGATATCACGCCGTTGTTCCAGTCGCCGCGCGGCTTGCGCTATGTGGCCGACCAGTTCATCGAGCGTTATGTCGAGGCCGAATTCAGCCATATCGGCGCCATGGATGCGCGCGGCTTTCTGATCGGCTCGATCATCGCCCACCAACTGAACAAGCCGCTGATCCTGTTCCGCAAGCAGGGCAAGCTGCCGGCTGACGTGCTCTCTGAGGGCTACCAGACCGAATATGGCGAGGCCTTCCTGGAAGTGCATGCCGACAGCCTGTGCGAAGGCGATTCGGTGCTGATCTTCGATGACTTGATCGCCACCGGCGGCACCTTGCTGGCAGCTGCCAATCTGGTGCGTCGCACGGGTGCTGAAGTGTTCGAGGCGGCGGCGATCATCGATCTGCCGGAGCTGGAAGGTTCGCGTCGGCTGCAGGCGGCGGGTGTGCCGACGTTCTGTCTGACTGAATTTTCGCTGAGCGAATACTGAGTGCGTTCAGTTGATTGATGGGCCAGTCTGGCTGGCCTCATCGCGGGGCAAGCCCGCTCCCACGATAGCGCACAGTAGCGCTGCCAAGTTGGCGGTAGATACAGATTGGCGTGGGAGGTGGCGGTGTGCCGACGTTCTGCCTGACTGAGTTTTCGCTGAGCGAATACTGAGTGCGTTCAGTTGATTGATGGGCCAGCCTGGCTGGCCTCATCGCGGGGCAAGCCCGCTCCCACGATAGCGCACCGTAGCGCTGCCAAGTTGGCGCTAGACACAGATTGGCGTGGAAGGCGGCGGTGTGCCGACGTTCTGCCTGACTGAGTTTTCGCTGAGCGAATACTGAGTGCGTTCAGTTGATTGATGGGCCAGCCTGGCTGGCCTCATCGCGGGGCAAGCCCGCTCCCACGATAGCGCACAGTAGCGCTGCCAAGTTGGCGCTAGATACAGATTGGCGTGGGAGGTGGCGGTGTGCCGACGTTCTGCCTGACTGAGTTTTCGCTGAGCGAATACTGAGTGCGTTCAGTTGATTGATGGGCCAGCCTGGCTGGCCTCATCGCGGGGCAAGCCCGCTCCCACGATAGCGCACCGTAGCGCTGCCAAGTTGGCGCTAGACACAGATTGGCGTGGAAGGCGGCGGTGTGCCGACGTTCTGCCTGACTGAGTTTTCGCTGAGCGAATACTGAGTGCGTTCAGTTGATTGATGGGCCAGCCTGGCTGGCCTCATCGCGGGGCAAGCCCGCTCCCACGATAGCGCACAGTAGCGCTGCCAAGTTGGCGCTAGATACAGATTGGCGTGGGAGGTGGCGGTGTGCCGACGTTCTGCCTGACTGAGTTTTCGCTGAGCGAATACTGAGTGCGTTCAGTTGATTGATGGGCCAGCCTGGCTGGCCTCATCGCGGGGCAAG
>NZ_JBCPSP010000080.1:0-8510 GCF_051129895.1 Pseudomonas sp. Je.1.5.c | reverse complement strand
AACCCAAGCCTTGGTCATCTTGGCTCGAAAGCTTGCCCGCGTGGCTTTCGCCCTGATGAAAAATCAGGGCGAATACATCACCAGAGCTATGAAATTGGCTTGCCCATAACCATAGAATCTCCCACGCAAACAACAGGCTTAGACTCAAACTGCGTGGGAGCGGGCTTGCCCCGCGATGCGGCCGAGCCTGCTGCCACGATCTACGGCATCCCGTCGGCTCCGATGGCAAAACGCCGCGTATCCGCCAAGCCCCGCTACACTCCTGTCTGACCTGCTCGCGATTTATTCATACGACCCGTTCAGCCATCGCAAGGAGGCTCGATGAACGATGAATTGCAGCACCTGAAGAACCTCGGCAAGACCTCCGCCCAGTGGTTGCACGCAGCCGGCATCCACAGTGCGTCGGACTTGCGTCGCCTGGGCGCGGTGGGCGCATACCAGGCGGTAAGAACCCGAGGTTTTCGTGCATCCAAGGTGTTGTTGTACGCAATCGAAGGCGCCCTGCTGGACATGCACTGGAACGATTTGCCTGCCGAACGCAAGCAAGCGCTCAACCAGCAATTGGACGCGAAGAACGCCACGCAAAAAAAGTAGAAATAAGTTGGGGAATGGGATTGACGCAGGAATGAGAATCGTTATGATTATCACAACTGGTCGCGAGACTGGTTGGGTAACCTGAAAGCCCCTGGTTCGGACTCTCAGATTATCTCCTCATCAGGCTAATCACGGTTATTGACCCGGCTTTTTGCCGGGTCTTTTTTTGCCTGGACTTCAGGACCTGGCAGAGCTGGGATCATCGCGGGGCAAGCCCGCTCCCAGGCAGCTTACTTAAGTCTAAGCCTGTCGTTTGCGTGGGAGCGGGCTTGCCCCGCGATGAGGCCAATGGATGCTCAATGCGCCTTACGCATCTGCGCACAATAGTCCTGCTCAGGCACCGCAGCGGTGAACCAGACGTAATCAGCCATCCCCGACTCAACCCGCTCCCCCACCTCGGCCAGTAGCACCACCTTGGTCTGCCCCTGGGCCCCAAGGTCAGCCAAATGCAGCGGCACACCCAGATCCTTGCGCACGTGATAACTACCGGCAAACAACAACGCCGGCTCAGGCGCAGCCATCATCCGCTCGGCCATGCGCCGATCACGCTGTTGCTGCACCGCGAGCATCGCCGGCAGCTGACTTTCGGGCAGCAAGCCGCAATGCCCATCACGCACCTGCGCCAACAGTGAAGCCTTGACCGCAGGCGCATTGGAGCGCTCGCCCTGCAGCGAGACAGGCTGCCGATAAGCCTGACGCATCTCACTGCTGGAAAGGTTGGCGGCCAGCAACGGTATTTGCAGCTCGAACGCCTCGCGCACGATCGGCCCATACCACTGCCAATCCCAGCCGTCCTGCCAGGCCAGCGCCTTGGGCAGGTCTGCCGGCAGTTGCCCGCCTGCAGCCAAGGCATCCACCCGCGGCTGTTGCTCAGGTTGGAGCATCTCCAATAACAGGCTGCCCTGCCCCCGCTGACTGGCCAGGGCGCGCAGCAGCCACAGCTGCAAGGCATGCTGATCGGGGTTGTCGTGCTTCTCACCCACTAGCACGCGCGGTGCATCGACCAATTGCTCAAGCAGTTGCTGGGGGCTGATCAGCTGGCCGCTGGCAAGGTCGCGGATCTGCCCCAACTGCGCAGGGTCGCGCCCTTCACTACCCTGCCAGGCGGGCAACGCCGGCAAGCTGGCCTGGCGTGCCTGACAGCCGCTCAAGGCCAAGGCCACACAGATCGACAACAGCAAGCGATGGCGCATCGAGCAGTTCTCCTAACGGGTGATGATCAACGGATGGCCGCGCTCCGGGTGATCCTGCACCAGCACATCAATGCCGAACACCGCCTTGAGCGCTTCAGGGGTCAAGACCTTGCGGGGAGAATCAAGCGCATGGCAGCGCCCCTGTTCCAGCAGCAATATCTGGTCACAGTAGCGCGCCGCCAAGTTCAGGTCATGCAGGATGACCATCACCGCCGCCCCCCGATCGGCAAAACTGCGCACCGATTGCAGCGTGGTGTGCTGGTGCAAGGGATCGAGCATCGAGGTTGGCTCGTCCAACAGCAGCGTAGCGCCCGCTTCGCCCGGCCACAGCTGCGCCAACACCCGCGCCAGGTGTACGCGCTGGCGCTCACCACCGGACAACGCCAGATAGCTGCGCTCGAGCAAGTGCCAGGCATCGGCGGCACGCAACGCAGCCTCGATGATCTGCTGGTCTCGTTGTCGGCCGCTGGCATGCGGCAAGCGCCCCATGCCGACCACTTCCTCGACCCGGAAGGCAAAGCCGAGGCTGGACACTTGCGGCAACACCGCCAACTGCCGCGCGCGCGCTTGCCCGCTCCAGTCAATCAGTTGCCGACCAAGCAGACGCACCTGGCCCTGGCTCGGTGTCAGTTCGCCACATAAGGCCCCCAGCAGGCTGCTCTTACCCGCGCCATTGGGGCCCAGCACACCGAGGATCTCCCCCGGCTGCAGCTTCAGTTGGATATCGTGCAACACCTCAGTGCTGCCACGGCGCAGATGCAGGCCTTCGACTTCGAGCATCAGTTGCGCCCCTTGATCAGTAACAGCAAGAAAAACGGTGCACCGATGAAGGCGGTGACGATACCGATCGGCAACTCGGCCGGCGCCAGCGCCAAGCGCGCCACCAGGTCTGCGAACAGCAGCAACGCTCCGCCCGCCAGCAACGACGCCGGCAGCAGCACACGATGATCAGGCCCGGCCACCAGGCGTACCAGGTGCGGCACCACCAGGCCGATGAAGCCGATCAGGCCAGCGGCAGCCACGGCAGCGCCGACACCCAGTGCGGTGCAGAACACCAGCTCACGCTTGAGCGACTCCACCTCGACGCCCAGGTGGCGGGCTTCTGACTCGCCCAGCAACAGCGCATTGAGCGCCTGGGCGCGGCGTGGCAGCCAGACGGCCACCGCGACGGTGACCAGGATCAACGGCCACAGCCGCTGGTAACTGGCGCCATTGAGGCTACCCAAGTTCCAGAAGGTCAAGGTGCGCAGGGTGGCGTCATCGGCCAGGTAAGTGAACAAGCCGACCGCTGAGCCCGCCAACGCCGTCAAGGCGATACCTGCCAGAAGCATGGTGGCGACGTTGGTCTGGCCGTCACGTCGGCCCAGGCGATAGACCAGCGCCGTCACCCCCAAGCCACCGACGAAGGCACAGACCGACAGCAAATAAGGCGCGAACCATTCAGGGATGCCGCCCAACCAGCTGCCGCCGACAATCGCGATCGCCGCGCCCAGTGCCGCACCACTGGCCACACCGACCAAGCCCGGGTCTGCCAGTGGATTACGAAACAGTCCCTGCATGGCCACTCCTGACAGCGCCAGCACAGCGCCAACGGCCAGCCCAAGCAAGGTTCGCGGCAGACGAATCTGCCCCAGGATCAGCTCGGCCTGTTCCAGGCCATCGCCTGCTACCGGCAACCCCAGCAGGCGCAGCCCGGCACGCAAGGTATCGATTAGCGGCAGACTGACCGGCCCCAGCGCCAGCGACAGCCAAACTGCCAGCAAACACAGCCCACTCAGGCCAATGAATAGCGTGCGCGGCTGAACTCGCCGCTTCATTGGGCCAGGCTGGCCTGGGCCGCCGGATAGAAGGCAGCAGCCAATTCATGCAGGGTAGCCGGCAGGCGTGGGCCCAGGCCGCCAACCAACAAGGTCGGATCCAGAGAAACCAGGCGCTTTTCGCGGATAGCGCGCGAGGCCGCCAGCGCTGGGTTCTCTTTGACCAATGCTTGCAGGGCCTGCTCGCCACTCAAGCTACGGTCAGAGAACACCACCACATCCGGATCCAGGGCGGCCAGGGCTTCCACCGAGAAGTTCTTGTAGCCCTGATGATCGGCCAGATTGCGTGCCCCCGCCTGACGCAGCAGCCAGTCCCCCGAGGTGCCGTGGCCGGCAATCATTGGCTTGGAGCCGGCGTGGCCAACCAACAGCAGCACCCCCGGCGCTTTCTGGCTGGCCTGGGCCTGCTTGACCTTGGCCTGCAGATCATCGAGTTGCTGGCGGTAACCTGCGGCCAGTTCGCGGGCTTGCCGTTCAGCGCCGAGCAGGCTGCCCAAATGCGTGAGGTTTTGCTCCACTGCGCCCAGTTCGGCTTTGCTGGAGAACAGCTCAACTCGCACACCGGCGTTGCGGATCTGTGCCAGCACCGGCGGCGGGCCCATTTCCTCGGTACCTACCAGCACATCGGGGCGCAGGCTGAGAATGCCCTCGGCAGACAGCTGACGCTGGTAACCGATGCTGGGCAAAGCCTTGAGCGACTCTGGGTGCTGGCTGGTGGTGTCGACGCCAACCAGGCGCTGCTCGCCGCCCAGGGCGCTGATCCATTCGCTCAGGGCGCCACCGGCACTCACCCAACGTTGCGGCAGCTCGGCGGCCAGAGCCTGGGTGGAGAGAACAAGACCGGCGCACAGGGCGATCAGGGCAGCAGGACGGCGCATCATCGGAGTTCCTTTGCAGAAGACAAGCCGCGCGCCTTGTGGCGAACAGCGGAACTGCGCACCATAGACAGCGCACGCAGCATGCGGGCAATTTGATAATTATTCGCATTGAGGCGTCAAGCCATCCGTTTGTTCCATTCCTTTACTGTACGAGCCTGTACCTGCAATGCATTTTCTCTGCGCTTCCGAGCACCTTGGTGAAGGCCACAGCCGCGCGTTCAGCGTAGCGGGCGTGGCGCTGTTTGCCGTGCGCCGCCAGGGCCAGGTGTTTGCCTACCGCAATCGCTGCCCGCACAAAGGCATCGCGCTCAACTGGCAAGCCGATAGCTTTCTCGATGACAGCGCCAGCCTGATTCATTGCGCTCATCACGGCGCACTGTTTCTGATCGAGACCGGCGAATGCGTGGCCGGTCCCTGCGAGGGTGAGCAGTTGCAGGCCCTGGACTGCCTGGAAGACAGCCAGGGCATCTGGTTCAAGGATTGAGCAGCACTGGCAGCGGCCGGTCGATGACGATCTGTGAGGCATCCAGCCGTGTGCCATAGGCCAGCACTTCGACGCCATCGGCCACGGCTGCGCGCAGGGCGCTGGCATAGGCCGCATCGATCTCCTCGGCTGGGCGCACCGCTTCGACTCCGGTGAGGTTGACGCAATACAGCTGCACGGCCCGAACGCCCTGGCGGGCCAAGGCCGCGAGTTCACGCAGGTGCTTGGCACCGCGCTGGGTGACCGCATCCGGGAAGGCCGCTACCGGCGTGTCCGGGTAGCCGAGAGTGACGCTCTTGACCTCGACATAGGCCGGGCCGCTGGCGAACTCCAGGCGAAAATCGACCCGACTGCCCTCCTCGCCGTAGGCTACTTCGCGCTTGAGTGCAGTAAAGCCGGCCAGTTCGCTGATGACCCCGGCGCGCAAGGCCTCTTCGACCAGCGCATTGGCCCGGCCAGTATTGATGCAGGCCAACCGCCCCTGCGGCGTCTCACTGATCTCCCAGGTGCCCGGCAGCTTGCGCTTGGGGTCATTGGAGCGGCTGAACCAGACCTGTCCGCCTTCACGCATGCAATTGAGCATGGAGCCGGTATTAGGGCAGTGGATGGTCAGTTGTTCGCCATTGGCCAGCTCGATGTCAGCCAGAAAACGTTTATAGCGGCGCAGCAGCCGCCCCTGTTCGAGCAATGGGAAGAATGCCATCAGCCTTGCCAGCTCCGTAGACCACGGGCGAGACGCTCAACAGCCTGTTCCAGACGCGGCAGGCTCTGGGTGTAGGCAAAGCGCACGTGATGCCCCGCCTGATGGCGACCAAAATCCAGGCCTGGGGTGAAGGCCAGGTACTCGGTTTCCAGGAAGTGCCGGCAGAAGGCGAACGCATCGCCACCGAACGCGCTGATGTCGGCGTACAGATAGAAAGCACCCTGCGGCTCGACGGCGATGCCAAAGCCCAGTTCGCGCAGCGCGGGCAGCAGGTAGTCGCGGCGCTTGGCGAATTCGCCGCGGCGCTCTTCAAGAATCGCCAGGGTGTCGGGCTGGAAGCAGGCCAGCGCGGCATGCTGGGCCATGCTTGGAGCACTGATGTACAGATTCTGCGCCAGTTTCTCAAGATCGCCGACCGCGTTGGGCGGCGCAACCAGCCAACCGAGGCGCCAGCCGGTCATGCCGAAATACTTGGAAAAACTATTCAAAACGAACGCTTCGTCGTCCACTTCCAGCACGCTGGGTGCGTCCATGCCGTAGGTCAGGCCGTGGTAGATCTCGTCCACCACCAGGTGGCCATGCCGCTCGCGAGTAGCCTGGGACAGGCTGGCCAAGGCCTCGCGATCCAGAACGGTACCGGTCGGGTTGGCCGGTGACGCGACCAGCGCGCCTACCGTGTCTTTGTCCCAATGACGCTCGACCAGGTCGGCGGTGAGCTGGTAATTGACCTCAGGGCCCACCGGCACCAGCTGCGCGCCGCCTTCGACCAAGCGCAGGAAGTGTCGGTTGCACGGGTAGCCCGGGTCGGCCAGCAGCCAGTGCTTGCCCGGATCGACCAGCAGGCTGCTGGCCAGCAACAGCGCCCCGGAACCCCCTGGGGTGATGAGGATACGCTCGGGGTCGATCGACAGCGTGTAGCGCTGCGCATAGAAGCCTGCAATCGCCTCACGCAGCGCCGGCAGGCCACGCGCGGCGGTGTAGCGGGTATGCCCATCGGCCAGGGCGGCCTGGCCGGCCGCGATGATCGGCGCGGCGGTGGTGAAGTCCGGCTCACCGATCTCCAGGTGGATCACATCCCGGCCCGCCGCCTGCAATTCGTTGGCCCGCGCCAGCAGTGCCATGACATGAAAGGGTTCGATGGCGCGGCTGCGCGCGCTGTAGGGCTGAGCCATGGGGCCTTCTCTCAATTGGGTCTAAACTAGTTGTTCAACCGTTGTACGCCACTGAACGGGCGGCTCATGCCGCTGTCAACACGTAGGATCGGCCGGGCTAGCGCACCCCCGATCTATCTGGTAAGTTCGGCGGCTCGCAGTCGCAGGGCCGGCGGTCGCCGGAGATGGAGCATCCTGCGCATTGGATCAGATGAGTGAGAGGCGGTCTATTCATGTCCACCCAAGAAAAGCAAAAAGCCAGGCAAAATCTTTATGGGGTCGAGCCCTATCAGGAGACCAAGGGTGAGGAGTACATGGGTGAACCCATGCGCAAGCACTTCATCAATATCCTGAACGCTTGGAAGCAGGAGCTGATGGTCGGCGTCGACAAGACCGTTGACCATATGAAAGAAGAGGCGGCCAACTTCGCCGACCCGGCAGACCGTGCCACGCAAGAGGAAGAGTTTGCCCTTGAACTGCGCGCACGTGACCGCGAGCGCAAGCTGATCAAGAAGATCGACAAGACCCTGCAACTGATTCAGGACAAAGAGTACGGCTGGTGCGAGAGCTGCGGCATCGAGATTGGCCTGCGTCGTCTTGAAGCTCGCCCTACTGCCGATCTTTGCTTCGACTGTAAAGAAGTTGCCGAGCAAAAGGAAAAAACGGTCGGCAAGGGCTGATCCTGATTTCCACCGAACGGGGCGCTCAATGCGCCCCGTTTCATTTATAGATACTGTTAACCCATGACCCCATCACCCTACGTCGGGCGCTTTGCTCCCACTCCCAGCGGTTTTCTGCACTTCGGCTCACTGGTTGCCGCCCTCGCCTCCTGGCTGGATGCCCGGGCTGTCGGTGGACGTTGGCTGCTACGCATGGAAGACACCGACCCACCGCGCGAGATGCCCGGTGCACGCGATGCCATCTTGCACACCCTGGAAGGTTATGGCCTGGAGTGGGATGGCGAGGTGGTGTTCCAAAGCCAGCGCCATGATGCGTACGCCGAGGTCGTCGAACGCCTGTTCCGCCAGGGCCTGGCCTATGCCTGTACCTGCTCGCGCAAGCAGCTGGAGGGGAGCAACGGTATTTATCCAGGCACTTGCCGCAATGCCGGCCATGCTCGCGAAGGCGCGGCGATTCGCCTGCGGGTGCCAGAGCTGACCTACCGCTTTAGTGACCGGGTGCAAGGCGAGTTCGCCCAGCATCTGGGCCGCGAAGTGGGCGATTTCATCATCCAGCGTCGCGATGGGCTGTATGCCTACCAATTGGCGGTGGTGCTGGACGATGCCTGGCAAGGTGTGACCGACATCGTGCGTGGGGCTGACTTGCTCGACAACACCCCGCGCCAGCTGTATCTGCAAGAGCTGCTGGGATTCTCCCAGCCGCGCTACTTGCATATCCCGCTGATCATCCAGCCGGATGGGCACAAATTGGGCAAGTCGTATCGCTCGCCGCCGCTGGCGCCTGAGCAGGCCACGCCGTTGCTGCTACGGGCGTTGCGGGCGCTGGGACAAGCGACTGATCCGGCGCTGGAGGGTGCCAGCCCTGGCGAAGTGCTGGCAGTGGCGCGACAGCAGTGGAGGCCTGACGCCATCGCCTCTCGAATGACCGTGCCAGAGGCTGATCTGCGCTGAGCCTGTGCCGGCTCTATCGCGGGGCAAGCCCGCTCCCACGCCTGCGCCCAGTTGAGATA
>NZ_JBCPSP010000007.1:0-192204 GCF_051129895.1 Pseudomonas sp. Je.1.5.c | reverse complement strand
GGGCAAGCCCGCTCCCACGCCCCTGGCACTGAAAGCGCTGGCGTGGGAGCGGGCTTGCCCCGCGATGGGGTCAGCCTGAACCCTGCGGCGCTCAGCTTTCCTTCTTCTGCAGACGCACTGCCAGCACATCGCACGGCGCACCATGCAGCACGTCATTGGCAGTGGAACCCAGTAGCAGCGCCAGGCCATGACGACCATGGCTGCCGACCACGATCAGGTCGCACTGTTGATCCTTGGCCAGCTGATGAATCTCTTGGCGCGGCTGGCCGTAGACCAGGTGCGAATCACCGCGGTTGATATCGGGGTACTTGTTGTACAAGCGCTCCATGCGCTCCTTGGCCTGGTCGAACTGCTGTTGTTGCAGCTGCGACAGGTCCATCGGCACGTCACCGCCAAAGGCCATGGCCATCGGCTCGACGATGTGTACCAGCGATACCTTCGCGCCGTTAGCCAGAGCGATCGCCTTGGCGCGCTTGATCACCGGGTCGCATTCTTCGGTCAGGTCGACGGCGACCAGAATATGTTGGTATTCCATGGGTGGTACTCCTGACAATCGCGATAGTAGAAGTATGGTCGCTTTCGCGCCGATTAACGTGAAACCTGGCTAACCAGCTCATTTGCAACGCTTTATGGGATCTACAGATATGACGGTATGGCTGGTGGTGTCAATCCTTGCGCTGATTCTCAGCCCTCTGGCGTGGTTGCGCCCCTCACGCAAACAGAGCGAGCAGATGAACCTGCGCCTGGAGGGTCGGCGTATGGGCCTGGCCATGCAATTGGCACCGCAGCAGTGGCCGCACTGGCTACAAGACCAGCCGCCAAGCCCTTGTCCGCAGTACCATCGGGCGCGGCGCAAAGGGCGCGACGATTGCTGGGCCTACTGGCAGGTGAGTCCCGGGGTATGGTGGAACACGTGGCGTGAGCCTTGTGCCGATCCACGCCTGACCGAGCAATTTGCCCGCCTGCCAGGCAATGTCTACCTGGTCGAGGCCAATACCCAGATGATCGCTCTGTACTGGGGAGAGCGCGGCGATAGCTCTGTGTTGCAGAATATTGCCCAGACCTTGGAAACCCTCGCTTAAACCATCGAAACGACATCGCGGGGCAAACCCGCTCCCGCGTTAGCGTGGAGTGGGCTTGCCCCGCGATGCGTTCTGCAGCCGCAGAAAGGCCAGGCAGGCCGGGAAACATTCGACTCGCCCCTCACTATAGCTAGCCTCAGCGAATTTGCGTTTAGCCAAACGCTTTTTTCTCCTGCCTCTTTGTTTATCGCTGTCATGAATGTCTGGCGATCACTGTCATCAGGGTTTGCACCCAAGCGTTGCAAAATGACCGGAAAGTCGCGTTTTCACACTGCTTGCGAGCATTTGACAACGTCGATCATTTCGGAGAATGTGTGCATACCCAAATCAAACGGGCGTATGAATTGAGCGTTTGTATGTCAGACCGCTCGTACGAATCCCGACTATCGCGCTGACGGGTGTGCCTGGTAAGACCGCTGAATAGACAGCGTTTCAGCCAGCGTTCGGCGTGTACAGTTCAGCTTCCATATCGTGGAGATCAGTTGATGATTTACGAAGGTAAAGCCATCACGGTTAAGGCTCTTGAAAGCGGCATCGTCGAACTCAAATTCGACCTCAAGGGTGAGTCCGTCAACAAGTTCAACCGCCTGACCCTGGACGAACTGCGCCAGGCCGTAGCTGCCATCAAGGGCGATGCTTCGGTCAAGGGCGTTATCGTCAGCAGTGGCAAGGACGTGTTCATCGTCGGCGCCGACATCACCGAATTCGTCGACAACTTCAAGCTGCCCGAGGCCGAACTGGTCGCTGGTAACCTGGAAGCCAATCGCATCTTCAATGACTTTGAAGACCTCGGCGTGCCTACTGTCGCTGCCATCAACGGCATTGCTTTGGGCGGTGGCCTGGAAATGTGCCTGGCCGCCGACTACCGGGTCATGTCCAGCAGCGCCAAGATTGGCCTGCCGGAAGTCAAGCTGGGCATCTACCCAGGCTTTGGCGGCACCGTGCGCCTGCCGCGCCTGATCGGTTCGGACAACGCCATCGAGTGGATTGCCGCCGGTAAGGAAAACCGTGCCGAAGACGCCCTGAAAGTCGGCGCAGTCGACGCTGTAGTCGCACCTGAGCTGCTGCAGGCCGCCGCCCTGGACCTGATCAAGCGCGCCATCAGTGGTGAGCTGGATTACCAGGCCAAGCGCCAGCCCAAGCTTGAGAAACTCAAGCTCAATGCCATCGAGCAGATGATGGCCTTCGAAACCGCCAAAGGCTTCGTTGCCGGCCAAGCGGGCCCGAACTACCCGGCGCCGGTCGAAGCGATCAAGTCGATCCAGAAAGCGGCCAACTTCGGCCGTGACAAGGCGCTGGAAGTCGAAGCCGCAGGTTTTGCCAAGCTGGCCAAGACCGACGTCGCCGCCAGCCTGATTGGCTTGTTCCTCAATGATCAGGAGCTCAAACGCAAGGCCAAGGCACATGACCAGATCGCCCAGGACGTGAAACAGGCCGCCGTGCTCGGCGCCGGTATCATGGGTGGCGGTATCGCCTACCAGTCGGCGGTCAAGGGTACGCCTATCCTGATGAAGGATATTCGTGAAGACGCCATTCAGTTGGGCTTGAACGAAGCCTCCAAGCTGCTCGGCAACCGCGTCGAGAAGGGCCGTCTGACCCCGGCGAAGATGGCCGAGGCGCTCAATGCCATTCGCCCGACCCTGTCCTATGGCGATTTCGCCAATGTCGACATCGTCGTCGAGGCGGTGGTCGAGAACCCCAAGGTCAAGCAAGCCGTGCTGGCTGAAGTGGAAGGCCAGGTCAAGGAAGATGCGATCCTCGCTTCCAACACCTCGACCATCTCCATCAACCTGCTGGCCAAAGCCCTCAAGCGCCCAGAAAACTTCGTCGGCATGCACTTCTTCAACCCGGTGCACATGATGCCGCTGGTGGAAGTGATCCGTGGCGAGAAGTCTAGCGAAGTGGCCGTGGCCACTACCGTTGCCTATGCCAAGAAAATGGGCAAGAACCCGATCGTGGTCAACGACTGCCCGGGCTTTTTGGTCAACCGCGTGCTGTTCCCGTACTTCGGCGGCTTCGCCAAGCTGGTCAGCGCTGGCGTCGACTTCGTGCGCATCGACAAGGTCATGGAAAAGTTCGGCTGGCCGATGGGCCCGGCCTACCTGATGGACGTGGTCGGTATCGACACAGGCCACCACGGCCGCGACGTGATGGCCGAAGGCTTCCCGGACCGCATGAAGGACGATCGCCGCTCTGCCGTCGACGCCCTGTATGAGGCCAATCGCCTCGGTCAGAAGAACGGCAAGGGCTTCTACGCCTATGAGACCGACAAGCGCGGCAAGCCGAAGAAAGTCGCCGATGCCAGCGTGCTGGATGTGCTCAAGCCGATCGTCTTCGAACAGCGTGAAGTCAGCGACCAGGACATCATCAACTGGATGATGATCCCGCTGTGCCTGGAAACCGTCCGTTGCCTGGAAGATGGCATTGTCGAAACCGCCGCCGAGGCCGATATGGGCCTGGTGTACGGCATCGGCTTCCCTCCCTTCCGTGGGGGCGCGCTGCGCTACATCGACTCGATAGGGGTCGCTGAGTTCGTCGCCCTGGCCGACCAGTACGCCGATCTGGGGCCGCTGTACCACCCCACCGCGAAGCTGCGCGAAATGGCCAAGACTGGCCAGCGCTTCTTCAACTGAGCGCCCAAACGAGTTAGAGCGAGAGTATTGATATGAGCCTGAATCCAAGAGACGTGGTGATTGTCGACTTCGGTCGGACCCCGATGGGCCGTTCCAAGGGTGGCATGCACCGCAACACCCGTGCCGAAGACATGTCCGCGCACCTGATCAGCAAACTGCTGGAGCGTAACGACAAGGTCGATCCAAAAGAAGTCGAGGACGTGATCTGGGGCTGCGTCAACCAGACCCTGGAGCAGGGCTGGAACATCGCCCGCATGGCCTCCTTGATGACCCAGATCCCGCACACCTCGGCCGCGCAAACCGTCAGCCGCCTGTGTGGCTCGTCGATGAGCGCGCTGCACACCGCCGCCCAGGCGATCATGACTGGCAATGGTGATGTGTTCGTCATCGGTGGCGTCGAGCACATGGGCCACGTCAGCATGATGCATGGCGTCGACCCTAACCCGCATATGTCGCTGCATGCGGCAAAGGCCTCGGGTATGATGGGCCTGACTGCCGAAATGCTTGGCAAGATGCATGGCATCAGCCGTGAACAGCAAGATGCCTTTGGCTTGCGCTCGCACCAGCTCGCTCACAAGGCGACCCTGGAAGGCAAGTTCAAGGACGAGATCATCCCGATGCAGGGTTATGACGAAAACGGCTTCCTCAAGGTCTTTGACTTCGACGAAACCATTCGCCCTGACACCACTCTGGAAAGCCTGGCCGCCCTCAAGCCTGCCTTCAATCCAAAAGGTGGTACGGTCACTGCCGGTACTTCTTCGCAGATCACTGACGGTGCTTCGTGCATGATCGTCATGTCTGGCCAGCGCGCCATGGACCTCGGCATCCAGCCGCTGGCGGTGATTCGCTCCATGGCAGTAGCGGGCGTCGACCCGGCAATCATGGGTTACGGCCCGGTGCCATCGACCCAGAAAGCCCTCAAGCGCGCCGGCCTGACCATGGCCGATATCGACTTCATCGAGCTCAACGAAGCCTTCGCCGCACAGGCCCTGCCAGTGCTGAAAGATTTGAAAGTGCTCGACAAGATGAATGAGAAGGTTAACCTGCACGGCGGCGCCATTGCTCTGGGCCACCCGTTCGGTTGCTCCGGTGCACGTATTTCGGGCACCCTGCTCAACGTCATGAAGCAAAATGGCGGTACCCTGGGCGTCGCCACCATGTGTGTCGGCCTGGGCCAAGGCATCACCACTGTCTTCGAACGCGTCTGATCGCGATCGCTAGGCAGCAACCGGGGCCATGTGCCCCGGTTTTTGTTTTTTACAGAATTTGTTCAAGAGGGTCAGCGAGATGCACATACAGCCAGGCGTATACCGCCACTACAAGGGCCCTGAGTATCGTGTATTCGGCGCTGCGCGGCACTCCGAAAGCGAAGAGTGGGTAGTCTTCTACCAATGTCTGTATGGTGATTACGGGCTTTGGGTGCGACCCCTTTCGATGTTCCTGGAGTCAGTCGAGGTTGACGGCGAGCAGGTGCCACGCTTTGCTTTGGTCACGGCCGAAGAAGGGCGGTTCGAGCATCCCGGTGCAGACCAGGCTTAGTCGACTGCGCTTGACCTCACCCTGTTGCCACTATATATAGCGGTGCCGCGTGCGGCACCTGACGCGTTTTTCATTTTCAGATTCAGGAATACTCCGATCCATGGGCAAATCGCTGGTCATTGTGGAATCCCCGGCCAAGGCCAAGACCATCAACAAGTACCTGGGCAGCCAGTACGTGGTGAAGTCGAGTATCGGCCACATCCGTGACCTCCCCACCAGCGGTTCGGCCAGCACCAGTAAGGAGCCGGCGGCCAAGCGTGGCAAGGCTGCAGCGGGTGAGGCGCCGGCCTTGTCGCCGAAAGAGAAGGCTCGGCGCCAGCTGGTCGCGCGTATGGGCGTCGATCCGGATGCGGGCTGGAAGGCCAAGTACGAGATCCTGCCGGGCAAGGAAAAGGTCATCGACGAGTTGCGTCGTTTGGCAAAAGATGCCGACACCATCTATCTCGCGACCGACTTGGACCGCGAAGGGGAGGCGATTGCCTGGCACCTGCGTGAGGCCATCGGCGGTGACGACACTCGCTACAAACGCGTGGTGTTCAACGAAATCACCAAGAAAGCCATCCAGGAGGCGTTCTCGCAGCCGGGTGAGCTGGATATCGACCGGGTCAACGCCCAGCAGGCACGGCGCTTCCTCGACCGCGTCGTGGGCTATATGGTCTCGCCGCTGCTGTGGTCGAAGATCGCCCGTGGCCTGTCGGCAGGTCGCGTGCAGTCGGTAGCGGTCAAGCTGGTGGTCGAGCGTGAGCGCGAGATTCGTGCCTTCAACCCTGAAGAGTACTGGGAAGTGCACGCCGACCTTGGCACCGCCAAGGATGCCAAGGTGCGTTTCGAAGTGGCGCGCGAGAAGGGTGAAGCCTTCAAGCCGCTCAACGAAGCCCAGGCCATGGCTGCCCTGGACAAGCTCAAGGCCTCCAGCTACAGCGTGGCCAAGCGCGAAGACCGGCCAACCAGCAGCAAGCCTTCGGCGCCGTTCATTACCTCGACCCTGCAGCAGGCCGCGAGCAATCGCCTGGGCTATGGCGTGAAGAAGACCATGATGATGGCGCAGCGCTTGTACGAAGCCGGCTACATCACCTACATGCGTACCGACTCGACCAACCTGTCGGCTGACGCTGTGGACATGGCTCGCAGCTACATCGAGAAAGAATTCGGCAAGCAGTACCTGCCTGAAGCGCCGATCGTGTACGGCAGCAAGGCAGGCGCCCAGGAGGCGCACGAGGCGATTCGTCCTTCCGATGTCAACATCCATCCCACCAAGCTCAGTGGCATGGAGCGTGACGCCGAGCGTCTGTACGAGTTGATCTGGCGCCAATTCCTGGCCTGCCAGATGCCGCCTGCGCAGTACCTGTCCACCAGCGTCACAGTCAACGCCGGTGACTTCGAGCTGCGTGCCAAGGGCCGTATCCTCAAGTTCGACGGTTACACCCGGGTGCTGCCGCAACAGAGCAAGCCAGGCGAAGACGATGTGCTGCCGGACATGGCCCAGGGCGAGGCGCTCAAGCTCATCAAGCTCGACCCAAGCCAGCACTTCACCAAGCCGCCGGCGCGCTTTACCGAAGCCAGCCTGGTCAAGGAAATGGAAAAGCGTGGCATTGGCCGTCCATCGACCTATGCGGCGATCATTTCCACCATTCAGGACCGTGGCTATGTGACCCTGCATAACCGCCGCTTCTACTCCGAGAAGATGGGCGACATCGTCACCGAGCGTCTGTCGGAGAGCTTCTCCAACCTGATGGACTACGGCTTCACCGCCGACATGGAAGAAAACCTCGACGACGTCGCCCAGGGCGAGCGCGACTGGAAGAACGTTCTCGACGAGTTCTATGGCGACTTCAGCAAGAAGCTGCAGACTGCCGAGTCGTCGGAAAACGGCATGCGCGCCAACCAGCCGACCATGACCAACATTCCGTGCAAGGAATGCGGCCGGCCGATGATGATTCGTACCGCCTCCACCGGCGTGTTCCTTGGCTGCTCAGGCTACAGCCTGCCGCCTAAAGAGCGCTGCAAGGCTACCGTCAACCTGGTGCCAGGCGACGAAATTGCCGCCGACGACGAAGGTGAGTCGGAGTCGCGGGTGCTGCTGGGCAAGCATCGCTGCCCGATCTGCGCCACGGCGATGGATGCCTACCTGCTCGATGAGAAGCACAAGCTGCACATCTGCGGTAACAACCCAGATTGCGTCGGCTACGAGATCGAGCAAGGCAGCTACCGCATCAAGGGCTACGAAGGGCCGAGCCTGGAGTGCGACAAGTGTGGCAGCGAGATGCAGCTCAAGACTGGCCGTTTCGGCAAGTTCTTCGGCTGCACCAACCCTACGTGCAAGAACACCCGCAAGCTGCTCAAGAGCGGCGAAGCGGCGCCACCGAAGATGGATAAGGTGGATATGCCGGAGCTCAAGTGCGAGAAGGTCAACGACACCTACGTGCTGCGTGACGGCGCTTCGGGGCTGTTCCTGGCTGCCAGCCAGTTCCCGAAAAACCGCGAGACGCGTGCGCCCTTGGTAATGGAAATCATCCCGCACAAGCACGAGATCGATCCGAAGTATCACTTCCTCTGCGAAGCGCCGCAGAAGGATCCGGAAGGTCGCCCGGCGGTGATCCGCTACAGCCGTAAGACCAAGGAGCAGTACGTGCAGTCCGAGGTCGATGGCAAGCCGACGGGTTGGAAGGCGTTCTACGACGGCAACGCGTGGAAGGTAGAAGACAAGCGCTGATCGATCCTGGCTGAACATTCGCGGGGCAAGCAAGCTGCCACCCTAGGGCTCGAGTTTGAGTCCAGGGCGTGGGAGCGGGCTTGCCCCGCGATGTTTTTGGGCTTGCGATAGGGCAGGGCGATGGCTGAAACTGAGCTATCGCCTTGCAGCCTTTGGGAGGGCATTTGAAATGGCCCAGGAACTCTACACCCGCACCAACCAGAAACTGTTCTTTGCCGGTCTTGCACTGGAATCCATGGCCAAGGCTGAGCAAAGCCGGGCAATGAACGCCCAGGGGTTGATCCAGGCTGAGCGCGAATCGGCGCTGTTTCACCTGTATGGCGCGCTGCTGGGGTTGTGCCACGAAATCGGTGGTTTCTATCGTCTGCCCCAGGCTAACGCCTCGCGTGCTGAGTTGTTGCTCAACGATGAAGTCCTGCAAAGCGTGGCGATTCCGGAAATGGCCGAGATGCTCGAACTGGCTCGCCAACCGGAAACCTGGCTAGCGCAATTGCTAGCAGCTTATGCCGATTTGTTCCGACCACCTGTCGCCAAGAAAGTCGCCAAAACCGACGTTACCCAGCCGCTGATTCAAGCCATTAATCTTGACCAAGCCGAGCAGCCCGCGCTATCTCGGGAAGAACTGGAAAGCTGGCGGAAAAATCTGAAAGATCTAGTGCGACGGTTTCGTGACGCGTTGAGTGAGTGCTGATAGGCCACTTGGCTGGTACAATGCCCGCCTTTCGTGGAGAACAGCCCTTTATGTCAACGTCCTTTCTTGAAATTGTAGAGTTGCCTGATGGCCGGATCGAGCTGCGTCGCGCCGAAGATGAAGGCTCTCTGGTAACCCTGGATTTCTCCGAGGACGCCAAGGCATTCCTACAGGGGCAGCACGTTGAAGTGGCCAAGGCCATGCTCAGTGTTGGTGTGCAGATGGCAGGCAAGCTGGTCGAAGGTGACTTCGAACGCGAAGAAGGCCCGCGCGTTCTGCACTGAGTTTCAGCTACACGATAGCGATCAATACAGGCAAAGCCTGAACATCAGCCGAGGCGGATGTTCAGGCTTTGTGCATTTCCGCTGTTTGCAGCGCGGGTCAGCTGCTGACGGGTGTTGGCGTTGAGGTTGCCCAGCCAGCTGACCACGGTGTGGCTGTGGCCCAGGCGCAGGGCTTCACAGGCCAGCTGCAGGGCGCTCTGGTTGCCGCCCGGTTGCAGCAGCAGGATGCGTTCGCGGTTAAGGCCTGCATCGCGCAGCCAGGCCTGGGTTAGGCTGGAGGGTGGGGCGATCAGGGTTAGCCAGCGTGCATCTTGCTCTTCGCTCAGGTCGCGTAGCACAGGCGCCAACAGGCTTTGGCAGTGACCCGGCGCACCGCGCAGGGCCAGTTCGCTGAACCGCTCGGGCTGGCTGCTCTTGCGCGCGTGTGCGCTAGCCTTCAGGCCCGGCAGTACCGGTTCGGCCAGAAAGGCTTCGAACAGCGGTAGCTGGGCGGACTGGGGTGCGTGGATGAACTGCTGCATGGCGCCTCCTGGATCAGCGGCGTATGACGCCGACACTCAAGCCCTCGATAACCAGCTCCTGTTGTTTCAGGTCGACTTCGATGGGGGCGAATTCGGGGTTCTCGGCGATCAGCCAGACCTTGCTGCCTTCGCGCTTGAAGCGCTTGACGGTCACTTCATCACCGATACGGGCGACGACGATCTGGCCATTGCGGGCCTCGCGGCAGGTGTGTACCGCCAGCAGGTCGCCGTCGAAGATACCGACGTCCTTCATGCTCATGCCGTGGACACGCAACAGGTAGTCGGCAGGCGGGTGGAAGAAGGTCGGGTTGATGTTGCAGGATTGCTCGATGTGCTGCTCGGCGAGAATCGGCGCACCGGCCGCGACCCGGCCAATGATCGGCAAGCCGCTTTCTTCAGCTTTGGCTTCGTGGCCAGGGATGCGGATGCCGCGGGATGCGCCTGGGGTCATCTCGATTGCACCCTTGCGGGCCAGGGCCTTGAGATGCTCCTCGGCAGCGTTGGGCGACTTGAAGCCCAGTTCCTGGGCAATCTCGGCCCGCGTTGGCGGGAAGCCGTTGTCGTCGAGGCAGCGTTTGATGAAAGCCAGGATCTCGGCTTGGCGGGGCGTCAGTTTCAGCATGGCGAGCGCTCTGTCTTTTTATACAGTGACTGGGATTATATACAGTAGATGGCCCGCTGCAAGCAGTTAACTGAAGAAGATGCGTGAGGGGGCGTATTGCGGGGGCTGCAGCTTGATGCGCAGCGCTGTGTTTTAATGGCGACCCATGGGTCACCGAGCCTTGACAGATGATGGCCTGAAACGTATGTTTCAAACAACTGTTTGTCAGGCCTCGTCCCGGAGTAGTGAGTAGTCATGGCCCAATCGGAAACCGTTGAACGCATTCTCGATGCTGCCGAGCAGCTATTCGCGGAAAGGGGGTTCGCGGAAACCTCGTTGCGGCTTATCACCAGCAAGGCCGGGGTCAACCTGGCGGCGGTGAACTATCACTTCGGCTCCAAGAAGGCCCTGATCCAGGCAGTCTTCTCGCGCTTCCTCGGCCCCTTCTGCGCCAGTTTGGAGCGTGAGCTGGAGCGTCGCCAGGCGCGTCCGGAGAGCAAGCCCAGCCTTGAAGAACTGCTCGAGATGCTGGTCGAGCAGGCGCTGGTGGTGCAGCCGCGCAGCAACAATGACCTGTCGATCTTCATGCGTTTGCTGGGCCTTGCGTTCAGTCAGAGCCAGGGTCACCTGCGGCGCTATCTGGAAGACATGTACGGCAAGGTATTCCGTCGTTACATGTTGCTGGTCAATGAAGCGGCCCCGCGTATTCCGCCGCTTGAATTGTTCTGGCGGGTGCACTTCATGCTCGGCGCGGCGGCGTTCAGCATGTCGGGTATCAAGGCCCTGCGGGCGATAGCCGAGACCGATTTCGGCATCAATACCTCGATCGAGCAGGTCATGCGCCTGATGGTGCCGTTCCTGGCGGCCGGTATGCGCGCCGACAGCGGTGTCACCGATGAGGCCATGGCCGCAGCGCAACTGCGCCCGCGGGCCAAGTCCAGCGCCTCCAGCACCCCCGCCAAGGCCTGAGCGCCGAGGCTGGGCGAGCAAGGGCAGTTGGGCTAAGCTAGCGCCCATGCCCGACCTCGATTTCCTGCACATTTCCCTCGCCGACCAGCACCTCTACGGTTTTGCCCATGGGCAGTTGCGTCTACGCCTGGCGGTTTCCACCGCGCGCAACGGTGCCGGTGAGCTCAATGGTTCTGGATGCACCCCACGCGGCTTGCATCAGGTGCGGGCCAAGATCGGCGCCGGCTTGCCCCTAGGCGCTGTGTTGAGCAGTCGCCGCTGGACGGGTGAGGTCTGGTCGCCGGCGCTGCACGCAGCATTTCCCGGGCGTGACTGGATCCTCAGTCGCATCCTCTGGCTCAGTGGCTGCGAACCCGGGGTCAATCGTCTGGGTCGGCGCGACACGTTTCGCCGCTACATCTATCTGCACGGCACGCCGGATACGCAACCGCTGGGTATACCCCTGTCCCATGGCTGCGTACGCCTGCGCAATGTTGATTTACTGGACCTGTTCGATCACGTACCCGCCCACTGCCCGGTGCGGATCGACGAGGCCGCATGCCCGCAATGGCTTTCCCTGAATATCGAATGAAGGACTTTCCATGACTGCCAGCCTGCAAGGCTCCCTGATGGTCGACATCGCCGGTTACTGGCTGACCGCCGAGGACCGGCATCTGCTGCGCCAGCCCGAAGTGGCCGGCCTGATCATCTTTGCGCGTAACATCGACAGCCCGCGCCAGGTGCGTGAGCTGTGCGCTTCGATTCGCGCCATTCGCCCTGACCTGATTCTTGCCGTCGATCAGGAAGGTGGCCGGGTCCAGCGCTTGCGCCAAGGCTTTGTGCGCCTGCCAGCGATGCGCGCAATCGCTGATAACGACAACGCCGAGTACCTGGCCGAGCAGTGCGGGTGGCTGATGGCCACCGAGGTGTTGGCGGTGGGCCTGGACTTGAGCTTCGCGCCGGTGCTGGATCTCGATCATCAGCGCAGCGCAGTGGTGGGTAGTCGTGCGTTCGAGGGTAATCCTGAGCGTGCCACGCAGCTGGCCGGTGCGTTTATCCGCGGCATGAATGCTGCGGGTATGGCCGCTTGCGGCAAGCACTTCCCGGGGCATGGTTGGGCCGAGGCCGATTCGCATGTGGCGATTCCCACTGACGAGCGCAGCCTTGAGCAACTGCGCCAGGCCGACCTGGTGCCCTTCACCCGTCTTAGCGGCCAATTGGCGGCGGTAATGCCGGCGCATGTCATTTACCCGCAAATCGACACTCAGCCTGCTGGTTTTTCCCGACGCTGGTTGCAGGACATCCTGCGCGGCGAGTTGGGCTTCGACGGGGTGATCTTCAGTGATGACCTGTCGATGGCTGGGGCGCATGTGGTGGGCGACGCTGCCAACCGGATCGAGGCGGCGTTGACTGCTGGTTGCGATATGGGCCTGGTATGCAACGACCGGGCAGCGGCGGAGCTCGCCCTGAGTGCGGCGCAGCGCTTGAAGGTCAAGCCGTCGCCGCGGATTGCCGGGATGCGCGGGCGTGGTTTTGCACGCACTGATTATCGGCAGCAGCCGCGTTGGCTGGAGGCGTTGGGGGCCTTGAGGGAGGCGCAGCTGGTCGATTGACAGCTTGGCCCTCATCGCAGGGCAAGCCCGCTCCCACAGCCCCACGATGAGGCTGTGGCGATGGCTATTTGCCGCGCTTGCCTGGCAACGGCGCAAACAGCGCTTCAATCTCCTCATCTCCAAGCCGCCACTGACCCGCCTGGCCGCCATCGAGCAGCCCGGCTGCCAGCGCCGCTTTTTCCTGCTGGAGCAGCTGGATCTTTTCTTCGACTGTCCCCCGGGTAATCAGCTTGAACACGAACACCGGTTTGTCCTGGCCGATGCGGTAGGCGCGGTCGGTAGCCTGGTTCTCGCTGGCGGGGTTCCACCAGGGGTCGTAGTGAATCACGGTATCAGCCGCCGTCAGGTTCAAACCGGTGCCGCCGGCCTTGAGGCTGATCAGGAACACCTCGCTATCACCCTTCTGGAACTGCTGCACCGGCGCGCGCCGGTCACGGGTATCGCCGGTCAGCAGGCTGTAGCGGATCTCGCGTTTCTCAAGCTCTTGCTCGATCAGCGCCAGCATCGAGGTGAACTGCGAAAACAGCAGTACCCGGCGGCCTTCGCTGAGCAGCTCTTCGAGCATCTGCATCAGGCTGCCTAGCTTGCCTTTGTCGGCCTGGTTGCCTTTGCTCTCCACGCTCTTGACCAAACGCAGGTCGCAGCACACCTGGCGCAGCTTGAGCAGGGCGTCGAGGATGACGATCTGGCTGCGCGCTGCGCCATTGCGCGCCAGTTCGTCGCGGACCTTCTTGTCCATCGCCACCCGCACCGCTTCATAGGTATCGCGCTGGGCGTCGCTGAGCTCGACCCAGTGGACCATCTCGGTCTTGGCGGGTAGATCCTGCGCCACTTGCTCTTTGGTGCGTCGCAGCAGGAACGGGCGGATGCGACTGGCCAGGTGGGCCATGCGTTCGTGGTCGCCGTGACGTTCGATCGGGGTGCGGTAGTCGTGGTTGAAGCGTTTGAGATCGCCCAGCCAGCCGGGCATCAGGAAGTGGAACAGCGACCATAGCTCGCCCAGGTTGTTTTCCATCGGCGTGCCCGTCAGGCATAGGCGCTGAGTGGCTTGTAGCTCGCAAACGGCCAGGGCGGCCTTGCTGGTGCTGCTCTTGATGTTCTGCGCCTCGTCGAGCACCAGCGTATGCCAAGGCTGTGCGCGCAGGTGTTCAAGGTCGCGCGGCACCAGGGCGTAGGTGGTCAGAATCAGGTCGTATTCACTCAGCGCGGAAAAATGCTTGCTGCGGCCTGGGCCGTGCAGGGCGAGTACGCGCAAGTCGGGGGCGAAGCGCTGGGCCTCGTCCAGCCAGTTGGGTACCAGGCTGGTGGGCATGACCGCCAGTGCTGGGTGCTGCAGGCGTCCGTGCTGTTTTTCCAGCAGCAGGTGGGCGAGGGTTTGCAGGGTCTTGCCCAGGCCCATGTCGTCGCCAAGGATGCCGCCGGTGCCCATCTCGCGCAGCGCCTGTAGCCAGTTCAGGCCCTGTTGCTGGTAAGGGCGCAAGGTGGCTTTGAGCTGTTTGGGCGGCTCGACCTCCAGCTCGCGGGCGTCACGCAGGCGCCGACCGAGACCGCGTACGTGCTCGCCGCCTTCCCAGTGCAGCGGCAGGTGCTCGATATCGTTAAGGCGGGCGGCGTCGGCTCGGTCCAGGCGCAGGGCGGGGCCTGCGGCGTCCTCGTGCAGGTAGAGCTCGCCGAGGGTGCCCATCACCGCCTTGATGCGGCCGTAGGGCAGGGCTACCCGCAGGGCCGGGCTCTCTGGTCGGCCCCGGTTGAGGTCGATCAGCAGGTGTTCATCGTCATTGCGCCGCGCCAGCTCGCTGGGGCGCAATAGCTCGGGGTTGCTGCGCAGCAGCTGCAGGACGATCGGCAGCAGGCTGTGGCGTTCACCATCGACGACGATGCCTAGTTCCAGATCGAACCATTCATGCCCAGGGGCTTCCTCGACCGTGGCGTACCAGTCGTCCACCTCGCGCAGGTTGAAGGCGAAGTCGCGGTGTACTTCGACCTCCCAGCCGGCCTCGCGCAGGCGCGGCAGGCCTTCGCGGGCGAACTGCAGCCAGGCTTCATCGTCGGGCAGTTGGTGCATATCACCAGCGCTGTCGGGCAGGGCCTTGCTCTGCCGGGTGGCCGGCTTGAAGCCGAACTCACGCAGGGTCTTGCGGATGGCCTGTTCGGCCTGGGGTTGGCGCTGGATGCGCTGGCTGGTCTCGCCGACCAGGCGGGTCAGCGGTTTGTCATCAGTGCCGGTGGCGCGCAGGCCGTCGTAGTCGAAGGCGAGGGCGGCGCGGTGTTGCATCTGGCGCTGCATGCGTCCGGTCTTGGGCATGTAGGCGCTGAATTCGAGGCTACCCAGGGTCAGCCGCGGCGTGGGGGTGAGGCTATCAATGGTTTCGCTGCGCACGGGCGTTGGCGTTGGCACGTGACGGTTCAGGGCGTTCAGGCGATGGCTCAAGGGGATGACCAGGTGTTCGGGTACGTTGGGTGCGCGTGCTAGTTGGCTGGCGATGAAGGGGTCCAGGTCGTGGCTGAGTTTACCCGCCAGGTGATGTTCGGTATCGATGTAATACAGCGGGTCGAGCGGCAGGGCGAGCAGGGGCATGTGTTCATCGTGGTACCAGGCGCCGCGATAACTGCCGTTGTTCAGCCGCACCCAACGAAACGCGGCATGCCGTACCGGCCCGGCGGCGAGGGTTGCCTGGGGTTCGGCGAGCAGCACTCGCCCGGTTGCCAAGGCGTACTCCAACAACTCCGCACCCTTCTTGCCTTCCAGGCAAAGCATGGGCAGTGCTGCGCCTCTGCTCTGGGTATCGATCAGGCGTAGCACGCGTGCGTCTTCGTCGGTGACGTAGCGCGGGGTGTAGTAGATCATCTCCGGCATCGAGGTGATGCGGCTCAGCTTCAGGTGGCCGTCGGCTTGCAGGGTGCCCTTCATCGCTGTCAGCAGCCAGCGCTGTTGGTCAAGGCTGATCTGGTAATAGATGGCCGGGCCTTTGCGCGAGGCTTCGCGGGCTTTGGCGGCTGTGGTTGGCGCTTCCAGGCCCTCCACCCATTTGCTCAGCTCGTGCGGCAAGGCCAGCGTGTGGTCGTTCAGCGCTGGCCGATCGCCCTGCAGGTGAAAAAGGGCGGCGGCGCAGTGCTTGCAATTGATCCCGACCGGGCAGGAGCAGCGTGCCAGGACCCGCAGCCTGCCAGCATTCATCACCAAATTGATCTTCTGGCTGTAGAGATGCCGAGCAGAGCCGGTGCAGGTCGACTCGATGGTGTTGTCGTGGATCGAGTGGAGGGTCACGCGGTCCTGTGCGGCATAGTCGCGACCACGCCCAAGTGCGCCGGGATCGAAATCTGCGGTCCAGCTTTCGTGGTCCCTAAGCAGTTGCTGCGTCTCGCTCTCGCTCACTTCACTGCTCCATCATCTCCGGATCCATCACCGGCAGCTTGCGCGCACCTACCGGCGCGACTTTCAGCAGTAGGGCCAGGTGCCCGCCATCGAGGAAGGTCAGCTGGCCGCTCTTCATGTTGCTGTTGATTTGCTTGAACTGCTCGCTGCGCAGCACGCTGCCATTGCCGTCGAGTTGGTTGACCCAGAAGTTCGCCTCAACGGCGATGAAGCGGCCTTCGGTGAGGCTCAGGTTGCCTTCGATGGGGAAATGGCCGAATTGCTCCTCACCCGCGCCGACGGCAATCCGGCTTGGCTCGCTGCCAAGCTGTTGTTGCCAGGCCTTGTGCAGCAGCACGGTGTAGCTGGGCGTCGCTTCCAGGCGAGTGGCCTCATCGCCCAGCACGGGCGGGCGTTCAGCGTCCTTGGCCAGGCGTGGGGCGCCGGCGCTCCAGTCTTCCGGGGCGAACTGGCTGGTCACTGCCGGCACGTCGTTCTGGCGCACCAGAATCATTTCTACCTGATACAGGCCTTCGGCGAAGGCGGCCGGCGCAAACAGCGTCAGCAGCAAGGTCAGGCAACGGATGGCACGCATGGATCTTCCTTCAGGCAGTCTGTGGGGTCAGGCGCTCGAAGAGCGCCTCCAGGGTATTGAAGCGTTCGTCGGGGCGTTCCATCGGCACCAGGAAGCGGAACTGGGTTGCGCCTTCGAACTTGTAGCGTTTGGGCTGGCCCTGGATCAGTTTGATCAGGGTCAGCGGGTCGACCGGCGTCTGGGCCTCGAACTCGATCTTGCCACCATTGGGGCCGCCGTCGACTTTCTTGATGCCGAGCTTCTCCGCCTGCAGCTTGAGCTGGGTCAGGCGGATCAGGTTCTTGGTCGGCTCTGGCAGCAGGCCGAAGCGATCGATCATTTCCACTTGCAGGTCCTTGAGGCCTTCTTCGTCGGCCGCCGAGGCGATGCGCTTGTACAGGATCAAGCGGGCGTGCACGTCGGGCAGGTAGTCCTCGGGGATCAGTGCCGGCAGGCGCAGGTTGATCTCCGGGCCGCCGCCCAGAGGTTGCTCAAGGTTTGGCTGGGTGCCCTTGCGAATGGCCTTGACCGCGCGCTCGAGCATTTCCATGTAGAGGGTAAAGCCCACTGCCTGGATCTGCCCGCTCTGGCCTTCGCCGAGCAGCTCACCGGCACCACGGATTTCCAGGTCGTTGGTGGCCAGCACGAAGCCTGCGCCCAGGTCCTGGGTATTGGCGATGGCCTCCAGGCGTTTCTCGGCGTCGCTGCTGACTTTCTGCCGGGCGGGCGTGAGCAGGTAGGCGTAGGCCTGGTGGTGGCTACGACCGACCCGACCGCGCAGCTGGTGCAACTGGGCCAGGCCGAACTTGTCGGCACGCTCGATGACGATGGTGTTGGCGCTGGGCACGTCGATGCCGGTCTCGATGATGGTCGAGGCGATCAGTACATTGAAGCGCTTGTGATAGAAGTCGCTCATCACCTGTTCCAGCTCACGCTCGCGCATCTGCCCGTGGCCGATGCCGATACGAGCTTCGGGAACCAGCTCGGCAAGGTCGGCGGCGCATTTTTCGATGGTTTTCACATCGTTGTGCAGGTAGTACACCTGGCCGCCACGCAACAGCTCACGCAGCAGTGCTTCTTTGACCGTGCTGTTGTTCTGCTCCATGACGAAGGTGCGCACCGACAGCCGGCGCGCCGGCGGGGTGGCGATGATCGACAGATCGCGCATGCCGGCCACGGCCATGTTCAGGGTGCGCGGAATAGGCGTGGCGGTCAGGGTGAGGATATCCACTTCGCTGCGCAGGGCCTTGAGCTGTTCTTTCTGACGCACGCCAAAGCGGTGTTCTTCGTCGATCACCACCAGGCCGAGGTCTTTGAAGCGCACATCGTCCTGCAGCAGCTTGTGGGTGCCGATGAGGATGTCGATCTTGCCTTCGGCGAGGTCTGCAGCGGCGCTGGCGATATCCTTGGCCGACTTGAAGCGGCTCATCACCTCGACCGTCACCGGCCAATCGGCGAAGCGGTCACGGAAGCTGTTGTAGTGCTGCTGGGCGAGCAGGGTGGTAGGCACCAGCACGGCCACCTGACGACCACTGTGCACGGCGATGAAAGCGGCGCGCATGGCCACTTCGGTCTTGCCAAAGCCGACGTCGCCGCAGACCAGGCGGTCCATCGGCTTGCCGGCGAGCATGTCGGCGCGCACCGCTTCGATGGCGTTCTGCTGGTCGGGGGTTTCCTCGAACGGGAAGCCGGCGCTGAAGGTGGCGTAGTCGGCGGCAGGGTCGGCGAAGGCATAGCCTTTGCGCGCGGCGCGGCGGGCATAGATGTCGAGCAGCTCGGCGGCGACGTCACGCACTTGCTCGGCAGCTTTGCGCTTGGCCTTCTGCCAGGTTTCCGAGCCCAGGCGGTGCAACGGCGCCAGGGCGTCATCGCTGCCGGTGTAGCGGGCGATCAGGTGCAGGTTGGCCACTGGCACATACAGCTTGGCGTTCTCGGCGTATTCGAGGGTCAGGAACTCGGCGGCCTGGCCGTCGATTTCCAGCGTCGCCAGGCCCAGGTAGCGGCCTACGCCATGGTCGATGTGCACCACCGGGGCGCCTTCGCGCAGCTCGGTAAGGTTCTTGATCACCGCATCGTTGGCAGCTTCGCCGCGTTTTTCGCGGCGGCGGCGCTGCATCACCCGTTGGCCGAACAGCGGGCTCTCGGCGATCAGGGCGATGGCCGGGTCGTCCAGCAGCAGGCCGTCGTCGAGTGGGGCGATGGTGATTGCCAGGCGCTCTTTGCCGGTGACGAAATCGGTCCAGCCTTCGACTGTCTGTGGCCGTAGCTTGAGGCGTTCGAGCAGCTCCAGCAGCACCTCGCGGCGGCCTGCCGACTCAGCGGTGAACAGCACCCGCCCAGGGAACTGGTCGAGGAAGTTCGCCAGCGCCGCCAGAGGCTGGTTGGCCTTGGCTTCGATGGCCAGGTTGGGCAGGGCGCGCCCGGGGAACCGTTCGCGGCCGGCGCCGGGCTCGACGTCGTCACTGCTGACCACCACGCGTGGCCACTGTTTGAGCTGGGCGAAGCAGTCCTCGACCGGCAGGAACAACTCTGCTGGCGGCAACAGCGGGCGGGTCAGGTCGCCGCGGCGATCCTCATAGCGCCCACGCACATCATTCCAGAAGTGCTCCGCCGCCTGTTCGACGCCCGGCAACGAAAACACCTGGGTGTCGGCCGGCAGGTAATCGAACAGGGTCGAGGTTTCCTCGAAGAACAGCGGCAGGTAATACTCGATGCCGGCCGGAATGATCCCGCTGGCCAAGTCCTGGAAGATCGCGCTGCGCCGGAAATCGACATCGAAGCGTTCGCGAAAGCGCGCCTTGAAGCGGGTCACTTCCTCTTTCTGCATCGGGAACTCGCGCGCCGGCAGCAGGCGCACCGAGTCGACCTTGTCGATCGAACGCTGGGTTTCTGGGTCGAACGTGCGCAGGGTCTCGATTTCGTCGTCGAACAGGTCGATCCGGTAGGGCAGCTTGCTGCCCATCGGGTAGAGATCGATCAGTGCCCCGCGCACGGCGAACTCGCCATGCTCGTAGACGGTGTCGACGCAGCGATAGCCGCTGGCCTCCAGGCGGGTGCGCATCTGTTCGACGTCAATCGTCTGGCCAACGTCCAGCACCAGGCTGCTGCCGAGCAGGAACCGCGTCGGCGCCAGGCGGTGCAGGGCAGTGGTGATCGGCACGACCAGAATGCCGTGATCCAGCTCTGGCAGCCGATACAGGCTGGCAATACGCTGGGAGATGATGTCCTGGTGCGGCGAGAACAGGTCGTAGGGCAGGGTTTCCCAGTCGGGGAACGGCAGCACCGGCAGGTCCGGGGCGAAGAAGCGCAGCTCCTGCTCCAGACGATCGGCCGCCTGGCTGTCGGCGGTCAGCAACAGGGTGAACCGGCGGGCGCCGCTGGCGGCCTCGGCGATGGCCAGGCTGAGGGCGGCACCGGGCAGGTTGCCCCAGGTTTGTTTGCCGGCTGTGGCCGACATTTGCGGTAGGCGCAGAACTGACACGGGAGATTGCACTCCAAGCGTTGCGGCAAAGAGGTCGATTGTACCGACGCCAGTGCCGGCTGTCAGGCTCGCGAGGGCCAGAACAGCGCGGTGTGGCGACGGCGACAGGCGCTCATTGCCCGATACGCTGTGGGGCGTCATAATGTAGCCCCTTTTTTCTCCCCCTACATGTGGAAGGTTCCCGTGACTCAGAAGCCCGACCAGTGTCTTGGTGAGTGGATCGATCGTGAAGCGCTTGCTGAAGCGATGATCCCGCTTATCGGTCAGCTCTACCGCAATAACAACGTGGTGAGCTCGATCTATGGCCGCAGCCTGATCAACCGTTCGGTTATCTCGATCCTCAAAGCCCACCGCTTTGCGCGTCACCGTCAGAGCGACGAGACCGAGCTGTCCGTCCACGAGACATTCCCGCTGCTCAAAGCGATGAGCGAGCTGAAACTGGGCGCCGCTTCGGTCGACCTGGGCAAGCTGGCCAACAAGTTCAAGCTCGAAGGCAATGGCCGCAGCGCCGAGCAGTTCGTGCGCGAAGAGCTGGCTGACGTGGTTGGCCAACAGAACGCCTCGGCGCGCAAAGGCACCGACGTTGTCCTGTACGGCTTCGGCCGCATCGGCCGCCTGCTGGCGCGCATCCTGATCGAAAAAACCGGTGGTGGCGACGGCCTGCGTCTGCGCGCCATCGTCGTGCGCAAAGGCGCCGAGAACGACCTGGTCAAGCGTGCCAGCCTGCTGCGTCGTGACTCGGTGCACGGCCCGTTCGATGGCACCATCACCATCGACGAAGCCAACAACACCATCACCGCCAACGGCAACCTGATCCAGGTTATCTACGCGAAGAACCCAAGCGAAGTCGACTACACCCAGTACGGCATCGAAAACGCCCTGATCGTCGACAACACCGGCGTATGGCGTGACGCTGACGGCCTCGGCCAGCACCTGGCTTGCCCGGGCGCTGCCCGCGTGATCCTCACCGCTCCTGGCAAAGGCGCGCTGAAGAACATTGTGCATGGCATCAACCATGGCGACATCAGCGCAGATGACAAGATCATCTCCGCCGCCTCCTGCACCACCAACGCCATCGTGCCGGTGCTCAAGGCGATCAACGACCAGTACGGCATCGTCAATGGTCACGTCGAAACCGTTCACTCGTTCACCAACGACCAGAACCTGATCGACAACTTCCACAAGGGCAGCCGTCGTGGCCGCGCCGCGCCGCTGAACATGGTTATCACCGAGACCGGTGCTGCCACTGCTGCTGCCAAGGCGCTGCCAGTGCTCAAGGGCAAGCTGACCGGTAACGCGATCCGCGTTCCGACGCCTAACGTGTCGATGGCCATCCTCAACCTGAATCTCGAGAAGGGCACCAGCCGCGAAGAGATCAACGAGTACCTGCGCCAGACCGCCATGCACTCCGAGCTGCACAAGCAGATCGACTACGTCAGCTCGCAGGAAGTGGTTTCCACTGACTTCGTAGGCTCGCGCCACGCCGGTGTAGTGGACGCTGAAGCGACCATCTGCAATGACAACCGCGTTGTTCTGTACGTCTGGTACGACAACGAATTCGGTTACAGCTGCCAGGTGGTTCGTGTGATGGAAGACATGGCCGGTGTGAACCCGCCAGCGTTTCCACGCTGATTCGCTTGTAAGGCAATGAAAAAACGGGAACCTTCGGGTTCCCGTTTTTTTGTCCAGCCTATTGTGGTGTCTGTGCTGGCGCTATCGCGGGGCAAGCCCGCTCCCACGCAGCACGCTCCCGCGCAGCCTAGTTTCCCACGTAGCCTAGTCTCCCACGTAGCCTAAGCGCCCACGCAGCTTGCGTTGTTATACGTGGGAGCCTAAGCGCCCACGCAGCTTGCGTTGTTATACGTGGGAGCGGGCTTGCCCCGCGATAGCGCCGGCCCAGACAACCGAGACTCAATGAATGCGCGCAACGCTCCTGCTCACCCTGCTACTGCTTGGCGCCTGCGACCAGCGCTCAACCCTGGAGCGCCTCAGCGGACCGACCATGGGCAGCAGCTACAGCATCCAGTACGTGCGTGAAGCCGATGGCCCGCCCCCCGAGCAGGTCCGCCAAGCCGTCGAAGCGATCCTGCACGACATCGACCAGCACTACTCCACCTACCGCAGCGATTCCACCGTCAGTCAGTTCAATCAGCTCTCCGCCAATCAGTGCCTGGCCATGCCCGCCGACCTGCTTGAATTGGTCGACTTCGGCCAACACCTGGCCGAGCAGAGCGCTGGCGCCTTCGATCTCACGGTCGAACCCTTGCTCGACCTGTGGGGCTTTGGCCCCCAAGCCCGTCATGAGCGGGTTCCTGATCCGCACGCTTTGGCCCAGGCCCGCCAGCGCGTCGGCTACCAGCACCTGCGCCGCGAACCGGGCATGCTGTGCAAGGAGGGCGCAGTAGAACTCGACTTCAACAGCATCGCCGCCGGCCATGCCGTCGACCTGATCGCCCAGCGCTTGGCTGCTATGGGCATCGCCAACTTCCTCGCTGAAGCTACTGGGGAGCTCAAGGCAGTAGGGCGCAAGCCCGATGGCAGGCCCTGGCGCATCGCCCTGGAGCTGCCGCGCGCAGACCGCCAGATCGCCCGCCAGGTGATCAGCGTCAATGGCCTGGCCGTGTCGACCTCGGGTGACTATCGCAACTATTTCGAGGAGAATGGCCGGCGCTATTCACACACCTTCGACGCGCGCCTGGGGCGGCCGGTCGAACATGAACTGGCTTCGGTGACCGTGCTCGATGCCTCGGCGCTGCAAGCCGACGGCTATTCGACCTTGTTGTTGATCATGGGGCCGGAGCGTGGCTGGGATTACGCCGTCGCCCATGACATCGCCGCGATTCTGGTGACCCGGGTCGAGGGTGGCTTCGTCTCTCAGGCTACGCCCAGCTTCGAGCGGGCAGTGAAAGGCGAGTGAAAGCGTAGGCAGGGATGATCGGCGCCAGGGAATCGGTGAACGATAACGACAATGTAGTGCAGGCAAAAATGGCCTACGACGCGACCAAGGGTTAATGTGCGCGGCGTTCACGCTTGATTAGACTGCACCCGAATTTTCTCATGGCGCCCCGGCGACATGATCGAGTCCCGCGGCTACCGTGGCCGGCGGGCGAGTTCTGAAGGAGTACGCATGGCTGTCTACAACTACGACGTAGTGGTGCTGGGTTCCGGCCCGGCCGGAGAAGGTGCGGCAATGAACGCCGCCAAAGCAGGGCGCAAGGTGGCGATGGTCGATAGCCGTCGCCAAGTCGGCGGCAACTGCACCCACCTGGGCACCATCCCGTCCAAGGCACTGCGTCACTCGGTGCGGCAGATCATGCAGTTCAACACCAACCCGATGTTCCGTGCCATCGGTGAGCCGCGCTGGTTCTCCTTCCCGGACGTGCTCAAGAGCGCCGAGAAGGTCATCTCCAAGCAAGTCGCCTCGCGCACCGGCTACTACGCGCGCAACCGTGTCGATGTGTTCTTCGGCACCGGCAGCTTCGCCGACGAGCAGACCGTCGAAGTGGTCTGCCCCAATGGCGTGGTCGAGAAACTGGTCGCCAAGCACATCATCATCGCCACCGGTTCGCGCCCCTATCGCCCGGCCGATATCGACTTCCATCACCCACGGGTCTACGACAGCGACACCATCCTCAGCCTGAGCCACACCCCGCGCAAGCTGATCGTCTATGGCGCTGGCGTGATCGGTTGCGAATACGCCTCGATCTTCAGCGGCCTGGGCGTACTGGTCGAGTTGGTCGACAACCGCGGCCAGCTGCTGAGCTTCCTCGATTCGGAAATCTCCCAGGCGCTGAGCTACCACTTCAGTAACAACAACATCACCGTGCGCCATAACGAGGAGTACGAGCGGGTTGAAGGCCTGGACAATGGGGTGATCCTGCACCTGAAGTCGGGCAAGAAGATCAAGGCTGACGCCTTGCTGTGGTGCAACGGCCGCACCGGCAACACCGACAAGCTGGGCCTGGAAAACATCGGCATCAAGGTCAACAGCCGTGGCCAGATCGAGGTCGACGAGGCTTACCGCACCACCGTGCCGAACATCTATGGCGCGGGTGACGTGATCGGCTGGCCGAGCCTGGCCAGCGCTGCCCACGACCAGGGTCGTTCGGCGGCCGGCAGCATTGTCGACAACGGCAGCTGGCGCTTCGTCAACGATGTGCCGACTGGCATCTACACCATTCCGGAGATCAGCTCGATCGGCAAGAACGAGCAGGAGCTGACCCAGGCCAAAGTGCCTTATGAAGTCGGCAAGGCGTTCTTCAAGAGCATGGCCCGCGCGCAGATCGCCGGCGAGCCGCAAGGCATGTTGAAGATCCTGTTCCACCGCGAGACGTTGCAGATCCTCGGCGTGCACTGCTTCGGCTACCAGGCTTCGGAGATCGTCCACATCGGCCAGGCGATCATGGATCAGCCGGGTGAGCGCAACACCCTGAAGTACTTCGTCAACACCACCTTCAACTACCCGACCATGGCCGAAGCCTATCGGGTAGCGGCCTACGACGGCCTGAACCGGCTTTTTTGAGCGGCTCCGGCCGGTGGCCTGAGCCGGTCGGGGAGTGCGGGTTCAGTCCTTCCCAAGGGTGGTCTTGGCCAAACCGGGAAAGTCTGTAATCAGGCTATCAGCGCCAAAGTCGGCGAGTCGGCGCATCAGTGCCGGCTCGTTGACCGTCCACACCGACACGTGCAACCCCTGGCGCTGGGCCTTGATCAGGCGCTCTGGGGTGCATAGCGTCCAGTTCAGAGCCAGCATCTGGCAGTTGTAGTTCTGCGCGACCTTCAGCGGGTCGAGCCAGGCATATTCGGCGACCAACCCACGCGACACGTCCGGGACCAGCTCCAGGGCGGCGCCGAGCACTTCGCGCGAGCTCGAGGTGATGGTGATCTTGTCCAGCAGGCCGTATTGCTGGGCCAGTTCGCGGATCGCCAGCACAGTGCTGGCGGCGCGGGTGCGCGAGGCGCTCTTGACCTCCAGCTGCCAATGCTCGAAATCACACTTCTCGAACAGCTCCTCAAGACGAGGAATCGGGCACGGCTGGACATGGCCTGGGCCGCCCTTGCGAGCGTCGTAGGTGGCAAGGTCGGCGGCAATGTGCTCGACCACCTTGCCGCGCCGGCCGGTGGTGCGCTTGAGGGTCGGGTCGTGGATCACCATCAGCTGGTTGTCGGCCGACAGATGCAGGTCCAGCTCGCAGCGGTTGACGCCGTGCGACAAGCACTTGCGAAAGCTGGTCAGGGTATTTTCGGGCGCTTCGCCCTTGGCGCCGCGATGGCCGTAGATCAGGGTCACGTTCGTTCCTTCAAATCAAAAAGAGCAGGGCTCAGGGGGCGGGATCGTTCTGTTCCAGCGCCTGGCGTCGTTGCTGTTGCTGGCGCTGCAAGATGTAGCGGGCGAGCAGTTGGCGCTGGGCATCGGTCATGTCGATGAATTCGGTGCCGACCTCGTAATCGCCATCCGGGCGCAGGTCGCAGTGGGTGACCCTGCCGCGCAGCAGCAGGCCATGGGCGCGGGGCATCAGCACCATTTTCACTTTGACCCGAGTGCCTGGGTCGATCTGCTGGGCCTGGGCGAACTCGATGCCGCCTTCGGACAGAATCACCCGGTGCGGTTGGCCGATTTCGCCCAGCAGGGTTTGGGCGACCACGGCGCTGAGCAGATCGAGGCGTTTGTTCTGGGCGCGCAGAAACGCGGCGAGGGTGCGGTCTTTGTCACTCAACTGGCGTAGCAGGTGCTGGGATTCGAAGTCCGACAGGTGCAGTTCGCTGAGCAGGTTGAATAGCGGCGAATCATCCTGCAACAGTTCTGGCTCAAGGGCCTCAGCCGCGCTCAAGGGGCTGATTTCCAGTGCGATCCTGTCTTCGATGCGGTAGTATTCGCGGCGATCTTCATCGTCTAATGTCGTCATGGCGAACCCAAGGTTACGGCGGTGGTCCGAGTGTAAAGCCGCCGTAGGCGCCCCGCCACAAGGACGTTCCCTTTCATCCGAACAAGCCCCGACATGTTCAGACCTCTATTCGCATTCATCGGTACGCGTTATACCCGTGCCAAGCGTCGCAATCACTTCGTCTCGTTCATTTCCCTGACCTCGATGATCGGCCTCGCCCTGGGCGTGGTGGTGATGATCGTAGTGCTCTCGGTCATGAACGGTTTCGATCACGAGATGCGTACCCGCGTGCTTGGCATGATCCCTCACGCCACACTTGAGAGCGGCCAACCGATCAATGATTGGCCGGCCCTTGCTCAACAAGTAAAGCAGAATCCGCAAGTGCTGGCGGTGGCGCCCTTCACCCAGATGCAGGGCCTGCTGACCCACGACGGCAAAGTCTCCAAGGTGCTGCTCAATGGCATCGATCCGGCCCGTGAGCGGGAGGTGTCGATCATCGACAACTTCATTCGCGAAGGTAGCCTGGACAAGCTGGCGCCGGGCGAGTGGGGCATCATGATCGGCGACAAGGCCGCCGCCAAACTGGGCGTTGCCATCGGCGACAAGCTGACCTTCGTCGCCCCCGAGGTCAGCGTGACGCCGGCCGGCATGTTCCCGCGCATGAAGCGCTTTACCGTGGTGGGCACCTTCCACGTCGGCGCTGGCGAGATCGACGGTTATATGGGGCTGACCAATATTGCCGATCTGTCCCGCCTGCACCGCTGGAAGCCCGATCAGGTCCAGGGTGTGCGGCTGAAGTTCGACGACCTGTTCCAGGCTCCACGGGTTGCCTGGGATATCGCTCAGCGCCTGGGCGACCAGGAGTTCTACGCCCGCGACTGGACCCGCAGCCACGGCAACCTGTACCAGGCGATTCGCATGGAGAAGGCCATGATCGGCCTGCTGCTGTTGCTGATCGTCGCGGTGGCGGCGTTCAACATCATTTCTACCCTGGTGATGGTGGTCAACGACAAGAAAGGCGACATCGCCATCTTGCGTACGCTCGGCGCCACGCCCGGGCAGATCATGGCCATCTTCATGGTCCAGGGTACGGTCATCGGCGTGGTCGGGACCTTGATCGGCGCCGTCGTCGGCATCATCGCCGCACTCAATGTCAGCGCCGCGATCGCCGGCCTGGAGACGTTGATCGGGCACAAGTTCCTCAACGCCGATGTGTACTTCATCGATTACCTGCCGTCGCAGATCATGGCCCAGGACGTCTGGCAGGTCTGTGGCGCGGCATTGGTCCTGAGTTTCTTCGCCACCCTGTACCCGGCCTGGCGTGCGGCCCGCACCCAGCCTGCAGAGGCGCTACGTTATGAGTGAGTCGCGCATGAGTGATAAAGCCGTTCTGAGTTGCCGCAACCTGGGCAAGTCCTACGACGAGGGCCCGGAGTCGGTGCAGGTGCTGGCCAATCTGCAGCTGGAGCTGCACCCCGGCGAGCGTGTGGCCATCGTCGGTAGCTCAGGTTCGGGCAAGAGTACCTTGCTCAACCTGCTCGGCGGTCTTGATACCCCAAGCCAGGGCAGCGTGTGGTTGGCCGGCGAGGAGTTGTCGGCGCTCGGTGAGCGCGCCCGCGGCCTGCTGCGCAACCGTGCGCTGGGCTTCGTCTACCAGTTCCACCACCTGCTGGCCGAGTTCACCGCTCTGGAAAACGTCTGCATGCCGCTGCTGATCGGTCGCACGCCGATCCCGGAGGCGCGCGAGCGGGCTGAAGCGCTGCTCAAGCGCGTGGGCTTGAGCCATCGCCTGAGCCACAAGCCGGCTGAACTGTCCGGTGGTGAGCGTCAGCGCGTGGCGATTGCCCGGGCGCTGGTCAATCGGCCAGGCCTGGTGATGCTCGATGAGCCGACCGGCAACCTCGACCACCACACCGCCCAAGGTATTCAGGAGCTGATGCAAGAGCTTTCCAGCGCTTCGCAAACCGCTTTCCTGGTGGTCACCCACGACCTCAACCTGGCGCGTCAGATGGACCGCGTATTGAAGCTCGAAGACGGCCACCTGGTGGCGATCTGAGTCGCTTGCCCGGGGCGGGATAAACCGCCCCGCAACTTTTTTCTTGGGTGTTCTCGTACATGTTCAGACCCTTGCCCTTGTTCATCGGTGCTCGCTACACCCGTGCCAAGCGCCGCAATCACTTCATCTCGTTCATCTCCATGACCTCGATGATCGGCCTGTCCCTGGGCGTGCTGGCGATGATCGTGGTGCTGTCGGTGATGAACGGCTTCCAGCGTGAGATGAGCTCGCGCATTCTCGGCTTGGTGCCGCATGCCAGCATCCTTGGCGTGCAACCGCTGGATGATTGGCAAAAAGTCGCCGATGCCGCGCTGAAGAACCCGGCAGTGATCGCCGCGGCGCCGATTACCGAAATGGAAGGCATGCTGTCCTACAAGGGCGCGATGCAGCCGATTCAGGTGGGCGGTATCGACCCGGCCGAAGAGGGCAAGGTTTCCATCGTGGGTCAGCACATCGTCCAAGGCAGCCTGCAAGACCTGGTGCCGGGTGAATACGGCGTGGTCATCGGCGAGCTGACGGCGCGACGTTTCCGCCTCAATACCGGAGACAAACTCACCCTGATCGTTCCTGAGATCAGCAAGGCGCCGGGCGGTATCACCCCGCGCATGCAGCGCCTGACCGTGGTTGGCATCTTCAAGGTTGGCGCCGAACTGGATGGCTCGCAGGCCTACATCAACGTCGCCGATGCCGGCGAGATGCAGCGTTGGGCACCGGGCAGCGTGCAGGGCGTGCGGCTCAAGTTGCATGACTTGTATGCCGCGCCGCAGGTGTCCAAGGCAATTGCTGCGCAGCTGGGGGCGGCCTATCACGCTGATGACTGGTCGCACACCCAAGGCAGCCTGTTCAGCGCCATGAAGATGGAAAAGACCATGATCGGCTTGCTGCTGATGATGATCATCGCGGTGGCGGCGTTCAACATCATCGCCACCTTGGTGATGGTGGTGAACGACAAGGGTTCGGACATCGCCATCTTGCGCACCATCGGCGCCACGCCTGCGCAAATCATGGGGACGTTCATGGTCCAGGGCAGCTTGATCGGTATTGTCGGCACCTTGATCGGTGGCGTGCTTGGGGTGATTGCCGCCCTAAACGTCAGCCAGATCGTTGGCTGGCTGGAGCGGGTCAGTGGCCAGCATATCTTCACATCCGATGTGTACTTCATCAGCAGCCTGCCTTCGCAGCTGCAATGGGCGGATGTGGCGATTATCTGCACGGCAGGGTTGGTGATGAGCTTCCTGGCGACTATCTATCCGGCGTACCGCGCTTCGCAAATCGAGCCGGCCATGGCGCTGCGTTACGAGTGATGGGTTGGGGGCCGCTTTACCGCGGCCCCGGTCATCCCGGTAGGTTGATCACAAACCGCGTCCAGCCACCCTCACATTCCGCCCGAATCCCCCCGCCATGCGCCTGGACAATCGACCGGGTAATCGCCAGTCCCAAGCCCGCATGCTCGCTGCTGCCTTCTCGTCGCGCAGGATCAGCCCGGTAGAAGCGATCAAACAAGCGCTGCAACGCCCCCGCCTCAATCGCAGGCCCGGTATTGGCCACCGTGATACTCAACCCCGCCGTCAAGCTCACCTTGATCGTGCCTCCTTGAGGGGTGAAGCGCAGCGCATTGTCCAGCAGGTTGGAAAGCGCCCGCCGCAGCATGTGCCGATCGCCCTCGATCGTCGCCGCGCCCTCGCGTAGCAGTTGCACGTCGCTTTCCTCGGCCAGCGCAGCGTAGTAGTCGAGCAGGGCATCGACCTCCGCAGCCAACTCCAGCGGCTGGCGGTTGGGCATCAACAAGCCATGGTCAGCCTTGGCCAGGTAGAGCATGTCGTTGACCAGTTGGGCCATCCACTGCAGCTCTTCGAGGTTGCCATGCAGCGCTTCGCGATACTCTTCCAGGCTGCGTGGACGGGTCAGGGTGACTTGGGTGTGGGTCAGCAGGTTGGACAGCGGCGTGCGCAGCTCATGGGCAATATCGGCAGAAAATGCCGAGAGCCGCTGGAAGGCGTCATCCAGCCGCTGCAGCATGGCGTTCACCGTGCTGGCCAACTGCGCCAACTCTTCGGGCATCTGCGCCACCGGCAGGCGCGTGGTCAGGGAGTGGGCACTGACGCTCGCCGCCACTTCGCCGATCTGCCTTAACGGTCGTAGCCCGCGCCGCGCAGCCCAGGCGCCGAGCAGGGCGGTGGCCAGTGCCGACAGGCCGACGGTGAGCCAGATCAGTCGCTGCATGCCCTGCAAGAAATGTTGGTGGTGGGTGATGTCGAGGAACAGGGTTAGTTGCGCGGCGTGCTCAGCGTGCTCATCGAGCGGCACGGACAGGCTGCGGTAATCGACGCTGTCGGCACGCAAGGTGGCTAGGCCAGGTTGTACAGCATCCTCTGGCAGCCCAGGGCGACTCTGGAACCACAGCTCGCCTTCGGCGCCACGAATACGCAGCGCGAGATCGGCCTGGTGGCTGAGCTCACCGCGCAGCGCTGGCAGTCTGGCGGCCAGTTTGTCCGCCGAGTCGACCCCAGCCAGTTGGCTGCGCAGCTGCGACAGACGGGCGCCGAGCAGTTGTTGGTCGAGTTCGACGAAGTGGTGTTTGCTGGCATGGCTGAACAACAGCCCGGCAGTCAATGACACTGCCGCGGTACAGGCGGCGAACAGCAGGGCCAGACGGCTGCCCAGCGACAATCGGCGCATCAGTCCTGGCGCTCCTCAAGTACGTAGCCCATGCCGCGCACGGTGTGGATCAGCTTGTTGCGATGGGCATCATCGATCTTCAGGCGCAAGCGGCGGATGGCGACTTCGATGACATTGGTGTCGCTGTCGAAATTCATGTCCCAGACTTGGGAAGCTATCAATGACTTGGGTAGTACCTCGCCTTGGCGACGCAACAGCAGTTCGAGCAGGGCGAACTCCTTGGCGGTAAGGTCGATGCGCTGGCCGGCGCGCTCGGCGCGGCGACGAATCAGGTCCAGACGCAGGTCGGCGAGGGTCAGCGTGGTGTCCAAACTGGGGCTGGCACCGCGTCGTAACAGGCTGCGCACGCGCGCTAACAGCTCGGAGAAGGCAAACGGCTTGACCAGGTAATCGTCCGCGCCGAGTTCCAGGCCGTGCACCCGATCTTCCACGGCATCGCGCGCGGTCAGAAACAGCACTGGCGTCTCTAGGCCCGCCTGACGTACGGCCTGAAGGATCTGCCAGCCGTCACGGCCAGGTAGCATCACATCGAGGATCAACAGCGCGTGATCGCCGGTCAGCGCCAGGTGCAGGCCGGTTTCGCCATCGGCGGCAAGCTCGGTGGCGAAGCCTGCTTCGCTCAGGCCCTGGCGCAGGTAATGGCCGGTCTTGGCCTGGTCCTCGACGATCAGCAGTTTCATGCACGGTCCTTCTCAAGTTGAAGCCCATCGCCCGGTTGGATGCGCTGGCGTGCGGAAATGATACGTGATGGTTTTGCCCTTCGCCCAAGCTGACAAAGTTGTAATCTTCCCGTCAGCTAGCTGCCAGTCATTGCCCCATAAAGTCGCCTCATCATCGCTGTAACCCCCGGAGTAGATATGAAACACCCGTTCATTGCCGCCGCTCTTGCGCTGTTCAGCCTGCCTGTGCTGGCTGATAGCAGCCACGGCTTCGCCTTTGGCGAGCCAGCCCCGGCAGCCAAGGCCACGCGCACCGTCGAGGTCGTGCTCAAGGACATTTCCTTCGAACCGAAAAGCCTGCAGGTAAAAGCCGGTGAAACGGTGCGCTTCGTCCTCATCAACCAAGGCCAATTGCCCCACGAGTTCAACCTGGGCGACAAGGCCATGCACGTCGAGCACCAGAAACAGATGATCGCCATGCAGGGCAAGCTGTTCACCGCCGGGATGAATCACGAGGGCATGGACCACAACCAAATGGCCCATGGCGAGCACGGCCATGCGGGAGGCAATACGGTACTGCTGCAGCCGGGGCAGCGCGGCGAGTTGACCTGGACCTTCCGCACCTCGGCACCGATCGAATTCGCCTGCAACGTGCCCGGTCACTACCAGGCTGGCATGGTCGGGCCGTTGACCATCGAGTGACTTGCTGCCCAAGGCGGGGTGCAAAACCGGTAGACTAGTTGCAGTTTCGAACTTTCAGGTCAGATTCCATGCACCCCGCAGCCGAACACTCTCCGCTGGGCAAGTCCAGCGAATACATCTCTACCTACACCCCATCGCTGCTGTTCCCCATCCCACGCCTGGCCAAGTGGGCCGAGCTTGGGGTCAGTGGCGATGCCCTGCCATGGCAGGGCGTCGATTACTGGAACTGCTTCGAGCTGTCCTGGCTGTTGCCTTCGGGCAAGCCAGTGGTGGCCATCGGCGAGTTCGCCATACCGGCAGATTCACCGAATATCATCGAGTCCAAGTCGTTCAAGTTGTACCTCAACTCGCTGAACCAGACGGTTTTCGCCTCTACCGATGAGCTGCAGGCGTGCCTTGAGAAGGACCTGTCAGCGGCGGCTGGCAAGCCGGTAGCGGTGCGCGTGCGCACCCTGGCTGAGGTTGAAGGTGAGGGCGTGGTGGCGCTGCCGGGGCAGTGCATCGATGGGCTGGATGTGGCGATCAGCAACTACGAGCAGCCACAACCACAGTTGTTGCAGTGCGATCCGCAGCGGGTGGTGGAGGAGGCGGTTCACAGCCATCTGCTCAAATCCAACTGCCCGGTCACTGGCCAGCCTGACTGGGGTAGCGTGGTGGTGGAGTACAAGGGCCTTGCGCTGGATCATGCCAGTCTGCTGACCTACCTGGTCAGCTTCCGCCAGCATGCAGACTTCCATGAGCAATGTGTGGAGCGGATCTATCTGGACCTCAAGCGCTTGCTCAAGCCTGAGTATCTGACCGTGTATGCGCGCTATGTGCGCCGGGGGGGCTTGGATATCAACCCGTATCGCAGCACTGGGGCGATCAGTCCGAGCAATCTGCGACTGGTTCGTCAGTGACAGTGCGGGGGCCGCTTGGCGGCCCCGTATAATGTTGACCCGGGCCTAGATGCCCATGCTGTGCAGGCTATTGGCGATACTGCGCAGGGTGGCAGTCAGGTCCGGGTGTTCGACTTCAAAGCGCTCGACCGCCAGGTGGAAACCATCAGCCAGGTTGTTGTCCGGCGTAGCTTCCTCAAGCTTCAACTGAGCTTCGATCTGTCTGGCTTCTTCATACAGCGCGGCCAACTCTTCTTCTGTGAGCGGCACATTTCGATCCAGTTGCTCGCGCAGGCTGTTCAGCCGCTCTTGCAGTTCGCGGGCAGGCATTGGGTGTTCTCCCTCTATGGCTTGGCAAAGCATGGACCTCGGCAACTAGGCAAAGGTTCTCACCTGTCTTCAAGCGTAATCCACTCGCCGCTGCTTTGCATGATCCGCGTCAATCACCCTGTGTCAGGGTTTTTCGCCCTTGCGCCGACGTTGGGCGATGTCCGCCAGGCAGGTATCGAGTGCTTCCAGATGATCGATCACCGAGTGCACGCCCAGGCTGAACAGCTCAAGGGTCGCCTTGCCTCGCGCTAGCTCGCGATCTTGCGGGTTCATGGCTTGCCACTGGGTCGAGGAAAGATCGCACGAGGGGCTACATGCCGCCAGGCCTACCGTCCACAGCCCAGCGTTGAGCCCGCACTGCAGCAAGCGCGGGTCGCCGCTGACCACCACGCAACCGTCCAACTGCTGGCTTTGCAGTTGCATCAGCGCTTGCCAGCAGGCATTGGGCGCAGGCCAAGGGGGGGAGGCGGTCAGCTGCCCCGGTAGCCACTGCGGCAGCACACTGGCCAATTGCTCGCTTTGCGAGGTGTTGAGTTCATCGAGCCAGATGCAGGGAATGTGTTGCTGACGCAAGCCGGCTAGGGTTTGCAGGGCTCCGGGGGCCGGGAGGGGGTTGCCCTCGGCTGGCTGGACCAGGCAGCTGCGCAAGCCGAAGAGCACAGCGGTGAAGGCGGGTGCGTCGTGCATGGTAACGTCCCTGAAATACTGCGCAGGCTATGCGTCGATTGTTACCGTGGGATGACTTCGCAACAGATGTTCACAAAATGTTGAGCAATAATGTGTAAAGGTGTTTATCAGCCAGCGACCCTTTATACTGTCGCCTTCTTAAGCAGCGCGCCAAGGCGCCTGCGACCGTGAAATCCGATGGAGAAACATCTATGCATAGGATCGGTGCCGGAGTGATCGAGCGAATCACCCACGCCTGTGTCTGCGCCAGCCTGCTATTGGCGCCCGTGGCGGCCACCCAGGCGGCGACCGAAGAAGATCCCTGGGAGGCGGTCAACCGCCCGATCTTCAGGTTCAACGACACCCTTGATACCTATGCCCTCAAGCCGCTGGCCCAGGGTTACCAGGCGATCACCCCGCAGTTTCTCGAAGACGGCATTCACAACATCTTCCGTAACCTGGGCGATGTCACCAACCTGGCCAACAATGTCCTGCAGCTCAAGCCGCATGCGGCTGGCGTGGATACCGCGCGGTTGATCGTCAACACCACCTTTGGCCTGGGCGGTTTCTTCGACGTCGGCACCAAGATGGGCCTGCAGCGCAACGACGAAGACTTCGGCCAGACCCTGGGTTACTGGGGCGTAGCCAGCGGCCCGTATGTGGTGATCCCACTGCTTGGCCCAAGCACCGTGCGCGATGGCCTGGCCAAGTATCCTGACACCTACACCGAACCCTACCGTTACATCGACCACGTGCCGACGCGCAACTCGATCATTCCCGTGGACATCATCGACACCCGCGCCAGCCTGCTGTCGGCCGAGAAGCTGATCAGCGGCGACAAGTACGTGTTCATCCGCAACGCGTACTTGCAGAATCGCGAGTTCAAGGTCAAGGATGGCGAAGTCGAAGACGACTTCTGATCTCAGTATTTTGTGAAACTGGGGCCGCTTCGCCGCCCTTCGCGGGCAAGCCCGCTCCCACCAGTACAGCGCCGAACACTGTGGGAGCGGGCTTGCCCGCGAAGGGCTGCGAAGCGGCCCCAGTTTTTTCCTAACAGCTCAATGCATGGCCAGAATCCGCAGGCCGAACTTCTGCTGGCCGCCGGGCTGATCGGCGATCCACACTACCTCGGTGCTGGCGTGCAAGCCCTTTAGCGCCGGGTGGTCGGAGTCGATGCTCACCTCGATCTGGTCGCCCACCTGGTAGCGTTGCGGGGCCTTGATCTGCATGCCGCCACTGGACAGGTCCACGCATACCGCAGCAATCACCTGGCCAGCATGCAGCAGGCTGACCTGGGCATCGATTCGCATGCGGATGAAATCGCGCTTTTCGCTGTGATTACTGGGTGTCTGGTGCATGCATGATCCTTTCATCGGGTTGCGTTCTACGGGTTTCTTATAACTCTCGGTAATTTGCCCGGTAAAGTGCACTGGACCCGACCCTCGCATGCTTGAAACGCCTGGCGGATGGGAGTACCGTCTGCGCCTTACAGGGCACCTCTGCTGGTTGCCGGACAAGGGTTCTTGTCCTACAACTCAAAGAGTAGAGCAGCCAAAGAGTATTCCAGTAGTGCTCGTCGCTTTTTATGACGATCCTACGCCAACCCAATCCGGCGCCGTTCGCCCACATGCAGAAAACCAGTGCAACGCTGCTGATCATCGATGACGACGACGTGGTCCGTGCGAGCCTCGCCGCCTATCTGGAAGACAGTGGCTTCAGCGTCCTTCAGGCCGGCAATGGCCAGCAGGGGCTTCAGGTCTTCGAAGAACACCAGCCCGATCTCGTGATCTGCGATCTGCGCATGCCGCAGATGGGCGGCCTCGAACTGATCCGTCGGATCAGCGAACTGGCCCCGCAGTTGCCGGTGATCGTGGTGTCCGGTGCCGGTGTCATGAGCGACGCCGTCGAGGCCTTGCGCCTGGGCGCTGCCGATTACCTGATCAAGCCGCTCGAAGACCTCGCCGTCCTCGAACACTCGGTGCGCCGCGCCCTCGATCGCTCACGCCTGGTGTTGGAAAACCAGCGCTACCGCGACAAGCTGGAAGCGGCCAACCGCGAGCTTGAGGCCAGCCTGCACCTGTTGCAGGAAGACCAGACCGCCGGGCGCCAGGTGCAGATGAACATGCTGCCCGAGAGCCCGTGGGTGGTGGATGACTTCGCCTTCGAGCACCAGATCATCCCTTCGCTGTACCTGTCGGGTGATTTTTCCGATTACTTCCGCGTGGATGATCGGCGCATTGCGTTTTACCTGGCAGATGTCTCCGGCCATGGCGCTTCGTCGGCGTTTGTCACGGTCCTGCTGAAATTCATGACCACCCGCCTGCTGTTCGAATTCAAGCGCGGCGGCAAGATGCGTGATTTCAAACCCTCGGAAGTGCTCAGCCACATCAACCGTGGGCTGATCAACTGCAAGCTGGGCAAGCATGTGACCATGGTCGGTGGCGTGATCGACCAGGATACGGGTCTACTGACCTACGCCGTCGGTGGCCACCTGCCGCTGCCGGTGCTGTACACCCCAGGTCAGGCCCGCTACCTTGAGGGCCGCGGTCTACCGGTTGGCTTGTTCGAAGAGGCGACCTATCAGGATGTGGTCATCGAGCTGCCCGAGCAGTTCAGCCTCAGCCTGATGTCGGACGGCATACTGGACCTTTTGCCGGGGGACACGCTCAAAGATAAAGAAGCTGCCTTGCCGGATATCGTCAAAGCAGCGGGTGGCAGCCTGGATGGGCTGCGCCAACGTTTCGGATTGGCTACGCTTGGGGAGATGCCGGATGATATCGCCCTATTGGTGTTGAGCAGGAACCTTCAATGAGTACCGGTAGAATCCAGTTCGCCGAGCAGAGCGGTACCTTCGTACTGAAATTCGTCGGTGAAGTGCGCCTGACCCTGTGTTCGGCCTTGGATGCGACGATCGAGAAGATCTTCACTGCGCTGAACTTCTCGGCCATCGTCATCGACTTGACCGAGACCGAAAGTATCGACAGCACCACGCTGGGCCTGTTGGCCAAGCTGTCCATTCTGTCCCGGCAGAAGGTCGGCCTGTTGCCGACCGTGGTCACCACCAACCCGGATATCTCGCGCTTGTTGCAGTCGATGGGGTTCGATCAGGTGTTCAACATCGTCGATCGTCCAGTACCCTGCCCAGAGTGCCTGACCGACCTGCCATCGCAGGACCAGAACGAAGACGTAGTGCGGTCCAAGGTGCTCGAGGCGCACAAGATTCTCATGGGCCTGAACGATTCCAACCGTGAAGCGTTCCATGACCTGGTGAGCGCGCTGGAGCGTTCATGATTAAAGCCGCTCACACATGATCGCGGCAATCCACATCCTGTGATCACCGCGCCCCTGTAGGCGCGGGCTTGCCCCGCGAAGGCATCAGCTCAATCAGCGCCCAGTCCGCCAGGCTCACTGATCCCGGACAAACTCATTCGCCGTCGAGCCATCGGCATTCAACTGAAACACCCGCTCCGGTTGCCCCTGTGCATTGAAAAACACCTGCCCCAGGCCGGCGCTATTCCACAAGCGCTCGCCAGCCTCACTGCGGCTCGGCAAGCGCGGCGCCACTTCCATCAAGCGCCGCTTGGTAAACCAGTTGAGCGGCGAGCGTGGCGAATACAGCCAGCGATTAAGCCTGTCGAGCACATCCAGCAAACGCTTGGGAAACTCGTTCTTGATCCCGCTGCTGGTGATCTGCCACAGGTCCGGATTGCGCTGGCGATGGCGGATCATCACCTCATAGACGAACGAATAGTGCACATCCCCCGACAGCACCACGTAATGCCCCGGTGTGCGCGAATGGCGGAAGATATTCAGGATCACCTGCGCAGCACCGCGGTGGGCCATCCAGTTTTCCGCATCCACCAGTAGCGGATAACCGCACCAGCTGAATACCCGCTGCACGGTTTCGATCAGCTTTACCCCGAAGATCGGCGCCGGTGAGACGATAATCGCCGACGGGTGATCGAGCAGCGACTGCTGCAGTTCACTCAGCGCCTCCCAGTCGAGCAAGCCGGAAGGCTTTTTCAGGCTGCTTTCACTGCGCCAGCGCCGGGTGCGGGTGTCGAGCACCAACAGCGGCGGATTGCTCGGCAGATCGTACTGCCAGCCCTGAAAGCGCAGCAGCTCGCCAATCAGGGCGTCCTGAGCCTGTTTGTTCAGATGCCGCTCAACACTGTTATCGCCCAGCGTCGCGCAGTGTTCGACCAGTTCTTTGCAGCTATCTGGATCGTTGCCCCAACCCTGACAGAGCAAGTAGCCGAGCAAGGCATTACCGATGATCCGTCGCGAGAAGGGATGGCCGTAGGCCGTTTCTTCCCATTGCGCGGAAAGGTTCCAGTCGTCGGTAATATCGTGGTCGTCGAAGATCATCAGGCAGGGCAGGTGCGCCATTACCCGTGCTACTTGGCCAAGGCCAGCAGCGAAGGCTTCGATCAGCGGCAGCTCTGCGTGGTAGCGCGCCTGCCGCTGTTTGGTGAGGCCCTCGGGCATATTCATGTCTACCAGCGCCCACGGCGTCGGCGACCAGACCAACAGATACATCGCCATCACCTCAGCGAAGGTCACCAGGTGGTTGTCGGCGTTGCTCGAAGAGAAAATCGGCTTGCGCTTGCCGCCGAAGAAGCGTTCGCGCAGGCTCTCGTTGCTCTCCTGAGCCGGCAGCAGGTCGGCGCGGTGGTAATAGCAAGCTGGATGGCGATACAGCGCTGTGCTGTCGTCGACCAAGGCGCCGTCCAGCGCTTCCTCGAACAGGCCTAGGCGCTCGATCAAACGATGGATGGCGCGCAGCATTGGGCCGGCGACATCGTCGGCATAGATCTGGTCGCCGCTCATCAGTAGCAGGGCAGGGCGCTGCTCGGGGCTGGCGCAGTCTTGCAGTAGCCGGTCGGCGCAGAGCAGGCCATCGGCAGCCGGATGATGAGGCTTACGGCACGAGCCGTGGAGCAGCTGTTCGATCCGCTCGCGCAAGACCACGCTTGGCCGGCTGGCGCCGGGATACAGCAGGTGCGGCGCCCAGGCGGCAATGCCTTCACCGGTGCTCAACTGCAGGTCGTATTCAATCGCCACGTTGCACGGCAACGGGGTGTCGAAGTGGACATCCAGCAGGTGTACGAATGCGTGCGTACCCATTGCAATCACTTGGCAGTCAACGCTCGCCTGGATGCCTGGGCAGTCGAGAATAAAGCGCGGATCAAGCGGTTGCGAACCGACCAGCCAGATGGCCAGGCGCTGGGGTTCCAGGCGGCGCAGCACAGGCCCGGCCAAGACGTGGGGGAGGAGATCGGCAGAGGGTGTCATCGACAGCTCAAATGGGTAGCAGCAAGCCAAGCCCGCCCCCACAGGAAACGCGCAGTCTCTGTAGGAGCGGGCTTGCCCGCGAAGAGGTCAGCAAATTCAACACAACATCCAGACTTGTAAGCAATGGGCGCAAGATGCTCGGCACTTTGCGCCCGTCAGGCAAACCCGATTTGTATCAGGCTTTTTCTGCCAGCAGTGCTTCCAGCTTTTCCTGGTCCCGGGCGAACTGGCGAATCCCCTCGGCCAGCTTCTCGGTACCCATTGCATCTTCGTTCATCGCCCAGCGGAACTGGCTCTCGCTCAGTTGCTGTTTGGCCTCGCCTTGATTGCCAGGCTTGAGGATGCGCGGCAGCTCGCCCTGATCATCGCTCAGCTGTTGCAGCAGTTCAGGGCTGATGGTCAGGCGATCGCAGCCAGCCAGTTGCTCGATCTGGCCGATGTTGCGGAAGCTCGCGCCCATCACCACGGTGTTGTAACCGTTGGTCTTGTAGTAGTCGTAGATACGCGTGACCGACTGCACGCCTGGATCTTCGGCGCCGACGTACTCCTTGCCGGTACTTTTCTTGTACCAGTCGTAGATCCGTCCTACGAACGGCGAGATCAGGAACACCCCGGCATCGGCGCAGGCCTGGGCTTGGGCGAAGGAGAACAGCAAGGTCAGGTTGGTCTGGATGCCTTCCTTCTCCAGCTTCTCGGCGGCGCGAATGCCTTCCCAGGTCGAGGCCAGCTTGATCAGCACGCGATCGCGGCCGATGCCAGCGCCATCGTACAGCTCGATCAACTGACGGGCCTTGGCCAGCAGCGCAGGCTCATCGAACGACAGCCGTGCATCGACTTCAGTCGAGATCCGCCCCGGAATGACCTTGAGAATCCCCGCGCCCACGGCCACGGCGAACTTGTCGCAGGCCAGGTCGACATTGCCCTTGCTGTCGGCCTTCACTTGCTTGAGCAGATCGGCATAGCCAGGGATGGCTGCGGCCTTGAGCAGCAGCGACGGGTTGGTGGTGGCATCGACCGGCTTGAGCCGAGTGATGGCGTCCAGGTCCCCGGTGTCGGCGACCACGGTGGTGAACTGCTTGAGTTGTTCCAGCTTGGAGGTCATGGGCGTGCTCTGTCCTGTGCAATGACTCGACATTACCCGACCCCCGACGGCCGCTCAAGGGCCGTCAGAGTGTCAGGCACAACCATCGCGAATTCACGCAAAACCCTGTAGCAGCGGGCGTGCCCCGCGATGGGCTGAGTACCAGCCTCGGGATCGACGGCCGTACCGAGATCCCCAGGCTATACGAAAGGTGAAGCTTCGAGTCAAAACCCCGCCCAGGGTTCCGTCCGCTTGCTTGATGCGCTCATTGCGCGAGCCGCGCAGAGGCCAGCCCAGCCCCCACTCCTCTATGGCAGTACCCTAGCTCAGCGACCTTGCAACAGCTCAGCAGCCTGATCCAGCACCGCCAACGGCGCGTCAGTCTTGTGAATATCCGCCGACAGCAACTGGCGGAACCGCCGCGCCCCCGGGAAGCCCTGGCCAAGCCCGAGAATATGCCGCGTCACATGGTGCATGGCGCCACCGCTGTCGATATGCGCAACGATGTAAGGCCGCAGCCGCTCCATCGCCTCACTGCGGCTAACCACCGGCGCGTCACTGCCAAACAGCTGCTGATCCACTTCGGCGAGCACATACGGATTGTGGTACGCCTCGCGCCCCAGCATCACCCCATCGAAGGTCGTCAGGTGCGTGCGGCACTCATCGAGCGTCTTGATCCCACCGTTGAGCACGATTTCCAGATCCGGGAAGTCCGCCTTCAACTGCGCCGCGACGTCATAGCGCAGCGGCGGAATCTCCCGGTTCTCCTTGGGCGACAAGCCCTCAAGAATTGCAATCCGCGCATGCACGGTGAAGCTACGGCAGCCCGCCTCGCGCACCTGGCCGACGAAATCGCACAGCTCGGCATAGCTGTCACGCCCGTTGATACCGATGCGGTGCTTGACCGTAATCGGCGTCGCCACCGCATCACGCATGGCCTTGACGCAATCGGCCACCAGCGCCGGGTGGGCCATCAGGCAGGCACCGATCATGTTGTTCTGCACCCGGTCGCTGGGGCAGCCGACATTGAGGTTGACCTCATCGTAGCCCGCCTGCTCGGCCAGCCGCGCGCAGGCTGCCAAGTCAGCCGGCACGCTACCGCCCAGTTGCAGGGCCAGCGGATGTTCGGAGACGTCATGGCGCAGGAAACGGTCGGCGTCGTTGTGCAGCAGGGCGCCGGTGGTGACCATTTCGGTGTAGAGCAGGGTGTGCTTGGAGAGCAGGCGCAGGAAGAACCGACAGTGGCGGTCGGTCCAATCCATCATCGGGGCCACGGAAAATTTGCGTGACATAACTTGTTGATTCATAAGGATATTTTGCAATTCAAATTAGGTGATTTTACCGTGATTTGTGCAGCTGGTGCACACGGGGTGCACATGAAGGGCTTGAATGGTACAAATATCGTCCATAATATGTCAGCAAGAATTTGCACACGGGGTGCACACGGACATGGCGACATTTACACGACTTCCCTCGGGCAAGACCCGCGCTCAGGTAAGGATCGGGGGATTCTACAGGGCGCAGACCTTTGATCTCGAAAAAACCGCTAGGAAATGGGCAAAGGAAATCGAGCAGCAGCTCAAGCTCTCTGGAACTGGTGAGTACATCGATCCGCCAAAGGACGCCAATCTAGAGGACTTGATTGTTCGGTACGAAGAAGATGTTGGAGGGGTAAAGCCGTTCGGCAAGAACAAGGCCGCTGTGCTGAAGTCGTTCAAACGCAAGATCGGTCATGTGAAGCTGAGATCTCTGTCGGAGGCCATCGTCCGTGATTTCGTCGACAGACGCGTAAAGGATGGTGCTGGCGGAGTGACAATCAGCATCGACCTGGCCTATCTCCGTACTGTTCTGAGCTGGGCTCGCTATGTCCGCAAGCTGAACGTCAACCCTGATATCACCGTTGATGTTAAAAGGTCACTGAAGCAGAGGGGGTTGAGGGTTCGATCGACAGAGAGAACGAGAGTCGCTTCCCCAGAGGAAATCGAGAAGCTGGCAGGGCACTACAGGAAAATGCAACGCGCTCAGATTGATATGATTGCTGTAATGGAGTTCGCAACCCTGACTTCGCTGCGTCAAGAAGAAATCTGTGCTCTGAGCATTGAGGATGTCGACCTGGAACGTCGCGTGATGGTGGTAAGAGATAGAAAGCACCCTACTGACAAAAAGGGTAACCACAGCGTTGTTCCAATTCTTGATGACTTTGTTGAGCCGATTCTCAAAGCCATGGGAGGCCGGAGGCGAGGTCAACTCTTTCCATACAACCATCGCTCAGTGAGTGCTTCGTTTACCAGGGCTTGCCAGGCTCTTGGAATTGGGGATTTGCGTTTTCATGACCTCAGGCATACAGCGACGACAGATCTGTTTGCCCGCGAGCTTGATATCGAATCTGTAGCGCTTTTCACAGGGCATAAGGATTGGAAGACCTTGCGTCGGTATACGCACATCAATCCCGAGTCAGTCCACCTCCAGGAGCGGAGGAAAGCTCTTCGCCGTGCAAGCGAGGATCGTTCACAAAGCGGCTCGGATGTGGGTTCGGTCTGATTTGGCTTGCGCGAGACTGTCGAAATAGTCTTTAACGTCTGCTTTCGAGTAAAGGGGCTCGTTTCCGAAGAGAATAGAGTCGGGCCCTTTCGCTCGCTTCCTCCATGATTCTAGCGTCGACTTTTTAACGCCAGCGAGCATCGCAACCTGGGTTTCTGTCAGATACCCAAGGGACTCAGCAAGCCTCGCACGCTCTCGCTCAGTAGCAGCACCATCGACAGCTAGCTCAAACTCTTCGACCTTCACGCACGCATTCATCTCTCATTCCAGTGCTCACAACGGGCGACACCACGCAGCCCCTCTGCAATCAATATGTTGCCAAATCGAATTGCTGGCAATACCGTTTGTCGGAAATAATCACCAGTATCGTTGACAAATTGGCAATTTACTGAAAGTACACTCGGTGTACTAATGCAGCCCCGCGAGCGTGTAAACCGTGAGATACCCAGCAAAACCGGGGCGTTGACCTTGCGCGACAAGCGAAAGCGTGCGTTAATAAATGCCATAATATATCAATCGGGGGATCGAAAATGGAAACCATCAAAAATTGGTGTCGCCGTCTCTTTCTGCTTGTGATGATCCTGTACATCTGCTCGATCTGGCTCTAGCCGTCCATGACCCAACCCCGTTCGGAGCTGCCTGGCGGGGTGTTTGGGAACAAATCTGCTTGGGGCCTGGAGCTGCTGGGGGCTACTTGGCTTTCTTCGCCTCGATGTCCTTCAGGCGTTTGATTTCCCGAGGTAGCGTCAGCTGGTCGTATACGTCGCGTACGGCTGCTAGCTCCGCTTTTGCACTCAACAGGTGATACTTGGGGGAGTTGTGGTGCTCAAGCGGCAGATCGGGCTCGCCGAGTTCGACGTAGCGCTTTCGATCCTGCTTCAGGAATTTCAGATGGCCTTCCAGGCGATTTACTTCTGCCCTGGCCTCGATTTGGTCAACACCGACCAGTTCTTTTACGAGCCTTTTGAACTGGGCAAGTGCGTCGCGGTAGATCTTTGCTGCGCGATCGTGAATCTCTACGCCCTGGAGCTTGGCTTCGAGTTCGATGATTGAGGTGTCCAGGTCGTGCTTACGCTTGGCGTAGTCTGCTTCTACTTGCGCTACTGTGCGTGCTGGACGCCCCATGCTTCTTGGGGACTCCTCGTTGATCATGGCCTTCGCTAAAGCTAAGCGAGCGATTCCGTAATTTTCAGCCAAGCCCCTGTCTAGGTTCTCGATTGGAGACTTCGGTGGTCTTCCTATCTTTGGAGCAGCGTCTATTCGAGCAGAAATGTCCTCTGGCTTCGATACTTCTTCCCCCTGCTCGACCTCCATGGCATTCAGTTCGGCGAGCGCAGCGGTAAATTCAGCAACGAGCTCTACGTAAGTTTGCTCATCCGATTTTGCGATCTTTCCAACTCGAAGCTGGATTTCAGGGGCTTCTTGGAAAGCGAAAACGTCGTGCACTGCGGGAAGCTGAGCCAGTTGCTTGATTAGGCCCGATTTTGTCTCGCCGCCCTTCGAAATCAGCATCCCGAGACTGAGGCGCTGTGACAGTGCGTTTGCGCGCAAAATGGCTGTATGGGGATCATCTACAGACAGGGGCTCAGCGAGCTGGTACCCGCACTCGTCGAGATTGGCTTTGAGTCGTGCAAGCTGATTTCGCTTCAGCTCCAGGTCGGAAGGTTTCGGCATGATCTGGCCCCGGTGCAAATATCGGGGATAATATTGCATGCCAACGTTTCTGGCTATCAGGGGCGCTGATGCTCTGGCAGCACTAGGCCAAGGTTGCGCTTGTAGCGCTGCAGGTCAGCAAGTGCTTTCTCCGGTGATGCTTCCCATACCTGGCGTTCTTCATTGCGCTGGAGATGGCCTAGCCAGGACACAGGGTCTTCCTCGGTGTGCACGAAGTCAATGTCACCCAGCAACGTGCTGTACCTGTAGCTCCGGCCAGTGGTGACGAAAGTCAGGCAGAAAGGCAACTGGCTGATCCAACCGTGCTCGCTGAGCACTGACTCGCAGCTCAGATAAAAGCTGTCGAGTGGACGAAGAAAATTGGTTAAGCGAAACAGCCCAGCCGCAGGAGGGCTAAGGAAGGGGTTTGAGTAAAGCGTGGGGGCGATCTTCTCGATGATGCAAGCTTTGACATGCCTGGCCATCGCGACCCGGAAGTAATCCTTTGTTGGATAGCCCGCAAACCCGACCAAGGTGGATTCAGGCACACACCACGCGCCAGCTGCAGCCAGGGTTCTGCACGACTCCATCAGCAGCTTTCGATTCACCACATGCCCTCATTCAACTCGACAAAAAACTATCATTTTTGATAATAAATTGTCGAGTAGGTGAACGGATCATTGTGGCCCAGACCCAGGCACAACGCGTTGGAACGAGCGGCGGTAGTACTGCTGGCACTCCTTAAGCGAGTATCGAATGTCGCGATTGTGTCCCCGGAAGAAGCCCAAATTCGGATTCCTGGTGCGCCAAGTCTTCAGTGTGTTCAGGCTCACACCCAAGACCTCTGCAGCTTCGCTAGCGGTGATCAAGTCATTCGGAATCCGCTCATACATGCCCATGTTTCGCTCTCTTTTCTGTTGTGTCGTCAACCGACCAGCAAAGGCTAAGAGCAATCAATATTCCTGTAAACCGCCAGTGAAATAATCAACTAAGTGTATTAATGCCCAGTGTCAGACAACCACACCCAGCAACCCCAGCAATTCCGGGTGTTGTCTGACACTGCCCCAGCTTTCTCTCATTGCATTCTCTGACGAATGGTAACGAAATTGACAAATTGGCAACGTAAAAAAGCCCCGGCCAGGAGAGAGAGGCCCGGCCAGGGCTGGTGCAGCACACAACAATAAAGGCATAGGCAGAAAGAGAGAGGAACTGCCTACATCTTTATATTAACACTGCCGCAACGCTGTATGTGGGGGTAAATCAAAAACTGTTGGGTTTTTTGAGTGCAAAGTTTGGTGGAGTTTGCGCGCAAAAGCCCCCTGGGGTTGAGGGCTCTGTGGGGTTTGCTTATCCAAAAATACGCAGAGTTGCCGATCTGCTAAAGTTGGCTTTAATTCTCTTTCCTGTCGCCTCATTGAGCAGGGTGACTGAGACTGAGTTATCGGGAAGATCTTTTGATTCCACCATTCTGTACACAACGTGATGAGATATTGCTCCGTCATTTTCTTTTGATATGAATTCATCAATCACCCTTTTGGGGGTATCGCTATTGAGAGGGCATAAGCTGATCGCATCAAAAATTGTGGCGGCAGAGACTACAGGCAGCTTTGTGTAGTCCTTGCTAATGTTGCTCTCAAATTTTTGGATGGTAGCTTCATAATCGAATGACTGATCATAGTACGGTCGATCAATGTAGTCGCGTGCGTCGAGGAGCTTGCTGAAGACGAAATCATTGAGGGCTGCAGATTCGTCAATGATGCTAGTACTCCCAAGCTCTATAGCAGATTCGTTGAACATCTTTACTAATACAAGGGCATCGAGGAAATCTGGATCAGGACACTCTGTCTGTAAATACGCGATATAACTACGGAGTGACGCGACCTTTTGATCCTTCGTCATTCTCTCCAGCATTTCTAAGCAGTACGGCATGTTGTTTTCCCTCTCTTATTGTTGTTATGGTTTCATTATCTCAATGAGGAGTTTTGAAAGCAACAAGGTGTTGGGCGGTATACCTGAAAGTAGTTTGGTGGCAAGGGCTGCTGGCGTGAAAAAGCCCCTCGCGGGGCCTCTTCGTTGCTTAAGCTTCAGTGAAAAAAGTGCCAATCTCGTTTTGGTCTGGGAAGCCACCAGTTCCTGCTTTGAGCTTGATACGGGCGTGGACAATCACGTCTTTTGCTTTCAAAACGTCGCCAAAACTGCTGGTGGGGAGGTTGGCGGCGGTCTTGAGTTTTTCGAGCATCTCGCCGGAGATCTTGATCGCGATTGGATGATTGCCTTGGCCGTAAAAACGGTGCCAAACGTGGCGTCCGGCGTGCTCGCCGCTGACGATTTCGAATTCGGCCAGGGCTGTTTCGCCGCCTGCCTTGGTCTTGCCGGGCTTAAAGTCTTTCAAGCGGATCATGGCTTCGTGAGTCGGCATTGGCTCTTTGCTCTGGGCCTTCCGGTTGACGATCGTGGTGTCGATGCCCTTGGCTTTTCGGCGCAGCCAGTTTAGATGGGATTTGACCCAGGATCTGCAGGCACGCAGGGCTGCAGCGTTTTGGCTCTCTCCTGGTCGTGGTTTGTGCCGAGCATAGGCGCGATCTCGGAAGTACTCGTTGCCAGGATTCTGCTCCTGGTCGACCTCCAGAATTTTTTGGACGATCTGCTCTTCGCTGGCTGAACGGAAAAGACCGCCAAGATACCGGTTTAGCTCAAAGCTCCGGCCTGCTGCGCCGACGGCTGTGCCTGGGGTGCGGGGCTTACCGGGGGTGGATGATTCGATGTCTAGACCGTAAGTGCTTTGAGATAGCTTAAGGTCGAGGGCGCACAGGGGCTTGCCGGGATTATAAAAGCTCATAGCCGCGCTTCTGCGATCAGGGTGTGACATAAATGTGTAGTAGCAGCGCGAGACCTCCTGCCAGCATCTGTCGATCACTTTGATCAGGCGGCCATCAAAAAAACCATCCAGGCATTCGATGACAGCAGCTGCAACTGCCGGCAAAGCCTCAGGTTGAATTGGGGTGTCTAATGGCATTACGACCCTGAAACGCGGGCACTCATCAGTGTTACTGTGTGATGTATAAATGCAGTGCTCAAAGTTCATGTCGAGTAAAGCATCTTCCATCTCTTCCAGGGTGATAATGTCGTCACGGGGCTTTTGATCGACGTCAAGCACGATCATCGATAGCTCCATTGCGTGCTCAATTAGTCGCTCAGGGTGTCTGAAGATCGCTGGGGTAAAGGTGCGACCGCTTTTTTCTTCGACAACACTCTCGGCTTGCAAGACGTTATCGTAAAATTCTTTGAAGTTCACGGTTTGGCAATTTTTGACCTGGCGGGTGGCTGCTGAATTTTGAATGCCGAATTTCATTGTGATGATCTCTCTTCTTGTTGTTGTGCTTCTGCGCACATTTGTATTGTTGAATATGAGCAAAAGGCTGCGCAACACCCATCTCGCTTGTCATTTTCGGAAGTCGAGGTATACGAAAGGAAAGATGCTTTCGTTTTTCTTAACCAAGTAAAGCTCCTCACCCGCAACGGGTCTTTCCTTTTATAAAAGGAAGGAGGCGGTTGACGGTGCTTGCTGATATCAAACCCTCAGGCTGGGGCGATGGCAAGGTATTTGGTTAAGAAAAACTGAAATCACAACGCTGCGTTACGCTTCACTCCCGAGCCTCATTTTTGGGCAATCGAAATCAACCCGGCGTTACCTTGATATCCCTCAATCAACCGAGCGTTACTTGCATACCTCAATATGTCCAACTGTCAACCCAGAAAGGTATTGCATGGTCTTTTGCTCATGTTCAACAATACAAATGTGCGCAGAAGCACGACAACAATACAGAGAGAAATCAAAATGCATCAGGTCGAACAAAACATCACTGGCGCTGGCAATACGGTCATTATCGGGATGGATTTCCCAATCAATGGCTTTCAAACCGTTGCAGCTGATGACCTCACAGATTCTACGCAGTACATTAAGAGCGAATATCCAAGCCTTAAAAGACTGGTGAACATTTCCAGCTCTGCTAGCCAGGCAGTTGAAGCGGCATTCAAAACCGCATCAGGCCTTTACGATCCACTCTCCGGGAAAATCACAGATAACGTCTATCAGCTGAATAGATCTGATGTAGCACTGCTCGTGCTTAAAAACGAGATGACGGAAGGCAATTTCAGTAAAGCAGCTTACGAATTGGCTCGGGACACATATATTGCTGGAGACAAAGCAGTTGCCGTTCAGAGCCTGGCCCTGGTGTCCGGAAGAAGTGAGACTGAATGCGCAATGGCCATCGCTGATAAGACACTCCGCGTTCAAGCATTCTTCGATTCAAAAAGCGATAGTCATGACTTCCCTGTAGTCCATAAGCCAGTTTCCGCGTCCTGGCTCCGATCGGTTCTCCTTCGTCGCGACCGTCGCGCACTGATCAAATGCCCGACTGGGTGGGGTAAAAGCTCCCTCGTCATCAACCCTTGCATCTCCGACTTCCTTGACGCCGGCAAGAAGGTTCTCGTGATTTCTCATCGTCGCTCGATCGTCAAGGGCATCAACATCCCAGGCCTGACTGACTACGAAGATGTCCAGCCTGGTCAGATGCAGAAAACCCGTGGACTCAAGGTGGTTGTCAACTCACTCATCAGTGCAAAATTTGACGATTTCATCAAGGACGTTGATCTGTTGGTGATCGACGAAGCGGCCCAAGTGCTCGATCACGTTTTCGAAGGCTCTGTTCAGCAGCGTGAAGTTGTGTGGAACACGTTGAAAGACGTCGTACACAGCGCGAAATCAGTGGTCTTTTCTGATGCCGACATTAACGACGAGTGCCTGTCCCTAATTCGAAAAGGCAAAGAGTTCATTGACTGCTTTGAAATCGACCAATCCCACTCTGACGTAAGCTGCAAGATTGGCGCTCTCGACCAAGTGCGTGCCATGGCCCTCTCTGCAGCCCAGGCAGGCCAGAACACCCTGATCGCCATCGACATCGCTCGTGACGCCGAGACCCTGGGCAAAGTCCTCGAAAAGACCGGCATTGCCCCTTTGGTCATCACCAGCAAATCTGCAGGCTGGCCAGCTCAGGCAGCCTTCATCAGCAATCCCAATACCACAGCCCACCAGGTAGTAATTTATTCACCTGCAATCACCTCGGCCCTGAGCATCACCAGTGGCCATTTCCAGGCCCACTACGGCTTGTTTGAGGGCTCTGTCACACCACGCTCAGCAATTCAGATGATGCGCCGTGACCGCACCGCCTGCGAGTTTGTGATCGGCCTGCGCAACCCTCAAAACAAGCGGGAAGAGATCGCCCAAGTCGAGTTCGACGCTTCTGCAAAATCCGCGTTCGACGATGTCCGCAAAGCCCACATGACTCGCACTGGCTGGCTCCGCGACAACATCCAGCTAACCCTGCCGTATGAGCTGAAACGCCAGGGATTCAAGCTGGAAATGATCACGAACGACAACGACCTCGGCATTGAGGGTTACAAAGCGAACAGCGCCGGTCGCAGAGCAGTGAAGAAGGACACCGCCCTGATCCTTCTTAACGCTACCGCTGCTAATGAAACCCAGGCCAAGCGCACACAGAAGATCGGCTCCAGCAGCGAAGCTGAGCACTTTGCCTCGATCCGTTATCAGGCTCAGCAAGCCCTGAAGCGAAAGGATCTGACTTTCCAGGACGCTCAATTCTGGGGTGAAGGCATCGGACAAGCGAAGCTCGACAATTACCGCAAGCTGTTCGCCAAGCCAGCCACTCAATTCGAAGAGCTCGTCCAGGAGCTGCACACTGGCCTGCTCAATGACAACTGGACTCCAGCCGACTCAGTGGCTCTCTATGATCGAATCAACGCTGTGAGGCACGAAGCAATCCTGGCTGGATTCAAAATGCCCAAGAACACTGGCAGCGTCTCTGACCGCAGTAAGCAAGGCGCAATTTCCGAAATCATGTCCCTGCATGGTTTGAAAACAAAGCGGAAGGATGGCGGTAAGTCAGGGTACTACTACATCATCGATCCTAAGTCCCTTGAGCAAATGAAAGAATACACAGGGCTTTAAGGGATTGCCTGGGGGCAAGGATGCCCCAATTCATCGCAAGTTGTCCGACACAAGAAAGAATTAAGATAATTGAATAAAAGGCGCGAATAGGTGTTGCGCCAGGTTTTGCTCATTAACGATAATAAGATCATAGCAGCACATAATAAGAATAAGAGAGTGCATTGTGAAAGGTCTAGATCCGCAGAAGATTGCTGACATCTTTAAATCAGATTCGTACGCCAAACACTTCCAGAAGCCACACGGCTATCTCAATGTCGACAACGAGCTCCTCAAGCTATGTGCTGATGCGTGCTACGAAGTCGAGCAAGCCTTCCCCTGGAATGACTACAATCGTCAGGCATACCAGCGCAAGTTTGAGGATGGTGAATCAATCATCAAGACTCCAGACCTGCCTCGCTACCCGCGCCCATATCGGAGCTGGAGTGAATTCAGAATGGGGCATTTCGGCGGCATGAAGGGCTTCGATTACGAGCCTTCCGCTTACAAGATTCCTTACTATGTCGAGCATAGCTACCAGCCAGATTGGATCGACCCCCTAAATGATCGAATCGTCTACGAGGGCAAAGGGGTTATTGCGGATCTAGAGACTGCTAGAAAATACATCTGTGCTGCGAAGCAGAACCACATTCACATCGTCTTCATATTCTCAAATCGCAATATCAAATGTCCCTGGGTTAAGCCGCGTGTTGATGGCACTTCAATGACGATGGAGGAATGGGCCAAGAAGCAAGGCTTCGACTATTGCTATGAGGGCCAAGAAGCCGCTTTCCGGAAGTCCGATCGTTACAAATGGCTTGTTCAAAACTTCGGACGTAATCTGCCGTCTCTGAAGGAACAACTCAGCGCAGACGGAATGAATAGCCATCCAGGCTTTTTTGCGCACAAACAACAATCAGCAGGTGTTACAATAACTGTACAATAAAAATAGTAAAGTCAGTCAACATGCGCCATATCCTAGGGATTGATCCCGGACTAACTGGTGGTATCGCAGTGATCGATGAGAACTTCAATCTTGTCGATTGCTTTCGTGTGCCCGTAAAAGAAATCGGCGGCAAGAATAAGGTCGATGCCGGGGCTCTATTTGATCGTCTTCTCCAATTCAGAATTGACCTTGCGGTACTGGAGCTGGTGGGCACAAGGCCAGGCGAAGGGGCTGTGGGGGCTTTCAGTTTCGGTGATGGCTATGGCGCTGTCCGTGCTGTTCTGGAGTGCCTGGGTATCCCTTATCGTCTAGAGCGGCCTCAGGCCTGGAGGGGTGGCCAGAGCCTCACTGGCTTGAGCAAGGAGCAAATCGGCGAGATCGCTTTCGAAGTCTTTGGCTCTGACGAGATCTACCGGGGCAAGCGCCTGAAAAAGGACGGCACTCGTGGGTGCAACGATGGCATCAGCGATGCCCTCATGATTGCCAAGTTCGGCGTGAGGTTTCTCGATGCGCCGTGCTAATCAGCTGTCCGCAAAACTCGTTAAAAAGATCGTGGAAGGTGTCCAGCGGACTACCACCATCGAGCTCGCCTGCGCAATTGCCGGGGTCTCAGAAGCGGGATTTTACAAGTGGCAAGCACTGGGCAGGGCCTTGATCGCAGACGAGGTCGATCAGGACGAAATGACCCCAGACGAGTTGCTTTGTGTAGAGCTTGTGGAGTCTGTTGAGCTTGCCAGGAAATTATCCTGCCTCCCCGCGATCGACACCATTCAGAAAGCAATCAAAATGGGAGACGTCAAAGCAGCAGAGAAGCTATTGGCCAGGCGCATGCCGGATGCGTTCGGTGACTACGATCGGAAGGAAGTCACGATCAAGACCGACAGCACGGGCGAACAGAATTCCGGCATCGCAAATATCCCAACGCTCAGCAGCGCTGCAGGTCAAGATCTCGAAGCCATCCTCATCCAGCAGCAGGCCGCAGCCGTAGACCTTGCCAAATCGTCAACACAGGCGAGGAAGCCAGGTCATGATTAAGCAGCGCACCCGATTCGACTGTGGGATCGCCTCTTTCGCGACCGCGCTTCAGCTGACGTACGAACAGGCGCTCAATCTATTCGCACCTCAATCAGATCTCCTGGGCACAACTGCCATAGACACCGCCAACGCTCTCACACAGCTTGGCATTCAAAATCAGTACGTCACATTCCCTGAGTACTACACCCACCTCGGTCGCCCAGGAAACCCCTGCAACCCCGAAATTGTCCGAGGCTGTCCTGCGATCCTGACGATACTATCTCGCAGTGGTTATGGCCTGCACGCGGTGTACTGGGACGGCCAGCAAGCTCACGACCCAGACCCTCGCTACCCAGAGCCAAGATCCCTGGAATCCCTGACCCTGCTCGAAGCTGTGTTTGTAAGCAAAACACCAGCTTTGTGCGCAAAAAGCGGAGCGTTGCTGCAGGGCTTTGAGGGTGTGTCGGCATGACTGCGATGTTGCCCCGCAAGGCCTTGAACACCGCCGTTCGCAGAGTGATTTGGGAGCCCACCAAGAACAAATCCGGAGGGCTTTCGAGCCAGGAGATGTTCCTGATCGTTGGCCAGCCCGACACGCTCGTGCACGAAGTGTTGTTCCATGGCACTCGCGGAAATGGGAAGTCGGCATGCTTGCTAATGGGGTTCGCCCAGCACGTCGGTAAGGGCTGGGGCGCGTACTGGCGCGGTGTGATTCTTCGTCGTCAGTATTCCGCTCTGCGCGACCTGATCAACGAGGCGGAAAAGGTCTTCCCGAGGCTCTTCCCTGGCGCGACTTACAACAAATCTGAGCGCACCTGGACGTTCCCGGAGGGTGAGCAGCTCATCTTCCAATACATCGAAAAGGCGTCGCAGTACGAAGCGAAGTTCCACGGCCAGCAGTTCACATATATCGGTTTTGATGAGCTCACGACCTGGGCTACCGACGAGATCTACGAGAAGCTCCTTTCGACCCTACGTACAGCGTACCAACCGACAGCCCGGCAGCCCCTGATGCCCCCGAAACAAGTCAGGGCAATGACAAACCCCTGGGGCGTCGGCAAGAGGTGGGTCAAGGAACGATTCATCGACGGCAAGCGCAACGGCGAGATCGAGCGCACGATCAAAACCCTGGTCGACGAGGACGGCAACACCCAGGAAATCGAGTGGAAGCGCTGTGCGATCTTCGGGACGGTTTTTGAGAACAAATACGTCGACCTGGAGTACAAAGCTTGGTTGATGAACATCGCCGATCCCATGCTCAGGGAAGCCTGGCTTTACGGAAATTGGGAGGTTGTGGACGACACGGCAATGTTCGCCAAAGTGTGGAACAGAGACATTCACATCCTGCAGCCCTTCGAAATTCCTGCGGCGTGGAAGGTGGATCGCGCTTTTGACTACGGTCAGTCGACTCCGTTTTGCTGTCTGTGGACTGCAGAAGCGAACGGTGAAGCGATCACGGTCGGTGGCAAGCTTTTCTGTCCGCCCAAGGGGTCGCTGATCATCTGCGGGGAGGACTATGGGACGCCTCTGACGCCTGATGGCAAGCAGCAGAAAAGGGATCTTGGCCTGTTCTTGAGTGCTGGCAAGATAGGCGCTCGGCTGAAGGCCAGAGAGGTAAAGCTACAGACTACAGTGCTGAAAAATCATGCCCGCATTGCCGCTGGCCCTGCCGACAACCAGATCTTCAACGGCGCCCTGGTCGACAATGGCACCGCACCGACTGTGGCAAAGGAATTGGCGCAGGAAGGCATCACATTCACGCAGTCCGACAAGCGCGCCGGCAGCCGGATCACATCAGCACAGATCATGTTTGAGCGCCTGCAGGCCACCGCAGACCGCAATCCCGAAAAGCCCCACATCTACATCTTCTCAGGCTGCAAATTCCTAACTCGCACTATCCCTGACCTGTATCGCGATGAAGATGAGCCCGACAGCGTAGCCAAGGGCGCGGATGACCACAGCTGGGATGCCCTGGCTTACCGCCTGACATGGAAACGCCCTCACACATCTGTGACCACGGGGGTCATGGGTTAAAAGCAGCATCAATAACAAGAGTCGAAAAGACCAATGAAAGTCCAAGACCGCAGCGAAATCTGCTCGAAATACCTCTCCGATCGCAAGATCATCAGGGCCCTCCGGGGTGGCACCGAGGCCATGCGAAACGCCGGTCAAGACTACTTGCCACTGGAGGCAGGTGAGACCCCAGCCGCATACTCGAAACGCCTAAAACGCTCAGTACTCACGAACTTCATTGCGAGGGTTGTGAAGAATTTGAGTTCAAAGCCTTTCTCGCGCCCTGTGGGTGTCACATCTGAGGGGCATCCGGAGCTTGCAGAGCTTTTCGCTTCTGATATCGACGGCAAAGGAACCTCGGTGAGCGCTTTGGCGAGCGTAGTGTTTCAGGATGCGCTGTGGAATGGCACGTCGTTCCTGTGTGTCGATGCGCCTGTTGATGGTGGTCAGCCCTATGTGTACTGGCTGTCGGCGGATGACATCCTGGGCTACAAGCTCGACGAAGATGGCCGCCTGCTGGAGATCAGAATCTCGGAAGTGGCGGCTGTTGAGGATGGGGAATGGGGTGAGCGGAATGTGGCCCGCGTGAGGGTATTCAGGCGCTCTGGGGGGAAGGTGCTTTGGAGCTTGTACCAGGAGTCTGAGGGTGCCGATTACGCACAGGTTGAGCCGTGGCGCGACTTCGGCCTGCAGGAAATCCCGGTCATTCCGATTCACTCAAATCCTGCCGAGACTCGCGGGACGCTGTTCTGTCCGCCGCCGATGATCGATCTTGCTCACATGAACGTTGCTCACTGGCAAGAATTTAGTGACCAACGAAACATTCTTCACGTTGCCCGCGTGCCAATACTATTTGCCTCGGGTGTTGAGGAAGGCGTTGAGATCAAGATCGGTGTCGATAGTGCGATCGTGGCCAACGCCGGCAGTGATCTGAAATTCGTGGAGCACAGCGGAAATGCCATAAATGCCGGACGTCAGAGCCTGCAAGACCTGGAGGGCCAGATGGCGTCTTATGGGATAGAGATGCTGCAGAACAACGGAGTCGTCGAGACAGCCACCGGCAGGGCCCTAAACGCTGGTGAAAATAACAACCAGATCGCGAGCATGGCCACGGCCACCGCATCGGCTATCGCGAAGGTTTTTGAGATGTTGGCCAGGTTCTCGCGGGTGAGTGCTGCATCGTTCAGCGTCGACATCAACACCGAGTACGGCATCAATGCGAGCACTGAAGAACTGCAGGCCCTGGCAACCGCTCGTGCGAATGGTGACCTGAGCCAGTTCGAATACCTGGCAGAGCTGAAACGCCGGGGCGTGCTCCGGAATGACTTCAATCAAGAAGACAACGCCGATCGCCTGGCAACTGAGTACGTCGCCGCTTGATGGTTTGATGTCAAAGCGCTGCTATTCTGCGTTCTCCAACCTGGAAGGACGCAGTTATGTACCCAGACGCTTTCGAACCCGGAGAGAAAACCGTATACGGTGACGACTACACACCTGCTGATTGGCGGGCGTTGCAGGAGTTTTCTCAGGACAACCCAGGCCATTACACCATGCCTTGCTGCGGGGCGCGTGCAATCCCCAAGACCAGCCCCAACGGTGTCCATCACTTCGCTCACTACGGCAGCGAGTGTGCGAATGCCCCAGAAACGATCTGGCACCAGGAGGCGAAGGACTTGGTAATCGGGTCAATCAAGCGTCTTGGTCTTGAGGGTGTTCACGAGCTTTCTGGTGGCACCGGGAAGGATCGATGGCGCGCAGACGTAATGCTCACATCCCCCACAGGCCCCGTAGCGGTAGAGATCCAACGTTCGCATCAGCACATCCGAGACTTCGTCCGTCGAACTGAGCGATACACCCGCCACGGAATTCGTTGTGTCTGGATCGTGCGGTTCGACCAGTTCCAGTCCTTGGTTAAACGCATATTCAATCAGCGTTATCGTGCTGAAGTGCACCATAAGCGGAGCCTAGAGGAGCACGAGACCTTGGTGGCCATGCCTGATTTCTTCTATGCCAGCCTTTCGACCAATGAAGGAAATACAAAGATCGGAATCCCCAGGGGCGTGTTCACCCTCGATGAATACATATCAGCTGTCTCCGACAACAGGTTCGTATTCAACGGTGATAGGTGGGTGATACAAGATCTTTGAATGCAAAAAGCCCCGCGAGCTGGCGGGGCTTCTGGGTTGGCAAGGATCAGGTCTTTTCTCGCAGCTTATTAAATCTCAAAACCCTGGACGTTTTGAAAGGGCTATCTTGACTGGCTGAGAATAAAAATATCGCCATGAATACTAGAAGGTATTGGTGGTCGTTCAACACAAGTCCCCCAAAATAATGGAGAAAGATCTTGCAGAAAGTCGTAATTACTAGCGACCAGATGCAGATATCGGAAATGTAGTTCGTGAGCATCCATGCTTTACCCGACTTTGTGGTGGGGTCGTAGTTCGCTGAGCGACAACTAATACAAGTTATAAGTAGGAAGATGTCTACTAAAATATAAAGGCTCATTGTTTTTATTCTCTTGGGTGGTTCTATATATTAACGCATTGGAGCAATGGGTGGTGCAATACCCCAAGCCCGGATATACCTTAAAGTAGTTTGCTGTCAAACGGCCTGCTGTTATAATGTCTTCCTACCTAACAGGAGATGATGCTGTGACTTTGGTGATCGCAGGGCACTCGTTGCTCAACATGGGTTTCAGTCGTTTGGATAATAAGTTCTGCGAGGGAATCTTCTTCGTCTCTGACAGCAGCATCACACAAAAGGGTACAACGCTAGTCAGTGGCTTCAAGAAAGTTGTCGAGATGCCCATCCGTGTAGCCGGGGTGAACTTTCTAGAGGAAACGTTTCAGGGTTATCATGGCTACAGATACGAAGGTGCTTGCGCTATCGCATTCGCTGGCAGTACCTTGGTAGCCCAGCACATTCTGAATTCGATTCGGAACCATTTGGCTGATTTGTATCCCACTTTTCGAGATGGCAGGTACCAGTTAGCAATGGTCTGCGAGGGGAGTAAATTCCTCCATGGTGACTATCCGACAGATATGTTTTTGCAGCGGGATATTAGCCCTAGCAGCCTCTTATCAGCGCAGCTGATTGCTGATGTGGTAGAACATTCAGTACAATCAACTCTGAATCAGGCAAAGAAGCATCAGAACATGAATCATATGTTCTCTGCTTACCAGGCCTATTTTATTCTTGGCATCTGCTGCCCTAAAACAAAAAAATACCATATTTATCAATATGAGATTTTGCCAAGCGATCCAGACGGCGCTGTTGTATCGATGAAGGAAATTCCTGAAGGCCAGGTAGCTGTTATTGGTATGCGCAAGCTCCATGAGCAAGATGCCAACGATACATTCGCCAAGGCAGTGGCTGACGGTAATACCACAGCGCCCGTGATGTTTGATTTTCTGGCCAATGCCATCACAGCTCAGAATGAAATTGGGGTCTTTGATATAGGCTTCCCTGCTTTCCTCTACACGCTTGAGCAGAGTCGCTTGAGTAAGCCCAAAAGGCGTGAGTCATAACCACAGATCCCCGCCAGCCCGAGATCCGACACCCAGAGCAAGCGGCAACTAGCCTGGGTAGTGTTGTTTGGTTAAGAAAAACCGCTTGTAAACAAAAAGCCTCCTGGCGGTGGCATTCTCATCCAGTGTTAGTTCGCAGAAGGTGCTCTCAGTCCTAATGAACAGAATCGTCTTCGACTTGAGAGTTCCGGATTTTGGCTCGAACAGTTTCCAGGTCTGACCCCGTCGGCACATCAACACGCTTCAGAGTCTTAATCCGGCCACGTCCGAAGTTCTTCCTTAGCTCGTAGATGTCCAGGATTTCGTCGTTGTTGCCGTAAAGCTCTTGGATGTAGTGGATCTCAAGGCCATTGCCTAGCATGGTGGGCGCGTCCTTCATGTTTTTCTCTCTTATTATTATGTGCTGTGGGTGGATTTGAAAACAAAGACAAGGTTCAAAGGCCCAGGTCAGCGCCGAGCTTGTGGTCTAGATACTGGCGCAAGTGCATTTTTGTAGTGTCCAGCATATAGGCCTGCGCCAGTTTTTCTTTCAGGGCATCGAAGTAGTTGCTCCGGAACTGATATGGCCGATCATATGTTTTATCGTATGATATACGGCGTACCTCATCGCGACCAAGTTCAACGATCGCTGCCTGAACAAGCGGAAAGCTCTCGGATAGGATGTGATGCGCACTTCTTTGACGCTCCTCTCGCCTTTGCCTTTCATCTTGACTCATTGACGGCAGATCCATGATGTTTAGAAGTGGGGCTGTGTGAAGAATCGTTCGAGCGTATCGCAACACGCTACACTCTTCGCCTGGCTCTTCCTTAGCATCCAAATCCTCTTTAACTTCTATAGCCATGGACTGGAGATCCTCGGCAATCCTTTTCGACATCGCGTCAAAGACACCCTTCAGGGAAGGGGGAAGACTTTCGCAAATGTCATTCTGGGGTTGTAGGGTTACGAAGAAGTCGAATCTAGTATGATCATGAGGCATGGAGTTTATCTCTCTTATTATGTGTTCTTCTTACTTTAAGAGTACTGGTTGTGCATACAGTTACGCAATAGGTCAAGGAAAATATTCTCGACTCGTACAACAACTATCAGGATAATACTTGCACGCTATCCGAGCTGGGATTACATTTCATAGCACTTACTAAAACGGAGCATCACCAATGTCAAAAGCAGCCGAATACCGGGCCCTTGAACGCCAGATCGCCGAGCAATTGCAAGCGCTGGAAGCTCTCAAAGGCAGCGAAGCCCTGCAGCGGGAGCTGGAGTTTGAAGACAAACTGCGCAAGCTTCTCGCCCAGTACGGGATGTCTCTGCGCAACGTCATTTCGATTCTCGATCCAAAGGCTGCTGCGGGTGCTGGAGCTGCAGTTAGCGTCAAGGCTGACGGGCGTAAGGGGCCGCGTGCGCCGCGAGCAGTCAAGCGCTATCTGAACCCGCATACCAACGAAGTGGTAGAGACCAAGGGTGGAAATCACAGCACCCTCAAAGCCTGGAAGTCGGAGCATGGCGCTCAAGAAGTCGAAAGCTGGCTTCAAGCCTAAGGAATAGGTATGTCTGTGAAAAAATGGTGGGCAGCTCTTTATCTAGTATCGGTATCTAGCCTTGCTCAGGCCCAGCCAGCCTTGTACGGCGTCACTACCGGACAAAGCTTCGAAACAGCAAAGAAAGAGCTGGCTTTCTGCGATAGCTGTCGCGCCGAGTTCAACGAGCGGCCAAAGACGGTTAGCCATTACACTGTCTATCTAAATTATCAGAAGGAATTTTATAGCAACACTCCAAATGCTGGTGTGAATTTCAATAGACCTTGGGAGGCTGTGTTCGTAACAATAGGAAAACAGGGCCAAGTCGTATCCGTGCTTAATCAGATACACGGAGATGAAGCAAAGGTCGATGGTTTCATAGCGCAGCGGGCTAAAGAGTCGGGCCTGAATTTGGTTTCAATCAATGAGCGGCTAGAGGGTCTACCGGCTACGACCTTGATCAGTGGCGGAAGGAACAAGACATCTACACTAGACGATAAAGATGCTGCTGGTCAGCAATTCAGAATTTCGAAGGTAAAAGCGCGCAGCGGTCTCTATCTTGTTAGCGCCTCCTACACTGACTTCGATCTTTATCATCAGTTGCTCGGCAGCACTCCTCCTCAAGCGGTGGCTGAGCGGGACGTTGGCTACACGTTAGCGAAATTGTCTAAAATGCAGCCGTTGAAAATAGCTTTTGGCCCAGAAACGCAGAGTGCAGCAGGTAAGCTAACAGTTAATGGTTCGAATGTGTCGCTTAACGGAAGTGCAGTCTATCAAGATGAGTACGACATCTCCGGGATCGCCAAGCTGCCTGGGGCTGGTGATAAATTCATGCTCGCAATCGAATCGGGTGGAAACTCATGCTCTGGTTCTATGAGCAAAATCCTAACCATCACTGCAGGCCAAACCCAGGTCTCTGATGAGTTTGGTTTTTGTGCGCCTCCCGCTGTCTATGATGCTAAAGATTTTGATTCGAGCTTCGTAATGGTCTTCGAGTCCGACAATCCCGAATATGCCGACGATAAGCAAGTGTTCCTGATGCGCTGAGTCGGCCCTTGCCTCGTTAAATAGTTGTTGCGCTCTCTTTTGCTCCCTCCGCATAGTGACAGTATGCAAGGGCATAACAACAAGAGAGCGCACCATGAACATCAGCAAAATCTACGCAGACGCCAAAGCCGCCATTGAATTCTCATCCGGCACGTACTTCCTTTTCCAAATTACTCCCCGAATCGAGGATTTCTGCGTAGACGAGTGCTTCCGCTTAGCACAGCAGGACACCCGTAAACCCTCCGACCGCCCTGATCTCAAGCAGCTCCCGAAATGGCAACAGCTTTGCGCAGCTGCGTGCATGACCGAGTTTCACGCCTGCCTCTCACGCATCGCCCAAGAACGTCTGGAACGACTTAAAACTGCCTAATCCTTAACACCCTAGGGCCTGGCCACCCGAGCTGGGCCCTTGACATTCCCACCCCCAATTGCCAATCTGTCAATAACTGCCATAATATGACGGACAGGCCATGCTCACCTACATCACACCCCGTGACCGCCTGCTGCTCAAGCTTTTGAAGCCAAAAGTCGCGGCGTGGCGGTGGTTTGCTAGGGCCAGGGGGCTCATGAGCATTTCTGCTGAGAGCCATGAATTCCTTGAGCGAGCCTTGAACGAGCAAATTGAGAATTACGATAGGTTCTCAATGGTCGGCGGCTTCAAGTTCCAGGACGGGCAGTACCTGCTTCAGTTGCAGACGGCGGATGGCGTAGTGAATCGCTACTGCTCGTCTCTGCTGGAAGTTGCGGTGATTGTGAGCTTTAAGTTCAAAGTTTGGAGCGGCCCTGTGCTGAGTTTTACTCCTCCGTTTTCGACAGCAGCTCTTAATGCCACCAGCCCTAATGACTTTATTGCCAGGTTTCTAGGGATGCTGCGAGAGGAGCGGCTTGATCAACTTCGACGGCTCTGGCTCACATATCTGACTACTGAGCGGGATAGCGATTCTTCCAGGCGCTCACAGGTTAAATGTATTGCGGGCATTCTTTCTAGGAATTACGAGTCTGCTCACGCCGGAGCGGATGTTGGCGAGAGGTTTTCTGCCGATCTTGTAAGCTTGGGAATCGATAAAAAAAAGGCTTACGACGATATCTTCGATTTGATGCACCCTTTGATTCTAAAAGAGTTGCAGCTGGATAGGCCTCACGCTTATCACCTGTACCCTGTTTGTGAGAGCGAAGATGAATTGCGTCGACTCCTAAGTGGGGATCTGGGGTTCCTTCGCGGCAGAGTGGCATTGATGACTGCTGAACAGAGGGAGTACACGTTTGGCTCGGAGTTGGGGCTATGATGTACCTCCAAAATATCATCAGGTTCTGTTCCCCAGCTGCGAGCAGATTTGAGGGTGGCAACTACTATTTCGATGATTGCGAGTTTGGCACTTTCATTGAGTTCTTTGATTATGTGTCCCAGGTTTACTCATTCTCTGAAACAACAGTTCACGTAGACTGGGAGTTTGAATGCCTCAGCAGCATCGCTCATAGCATTTCAGACGAGCAAGCAAATCTTGATGATGTTGAGTTTCTGTGGCATCTGCTAAATACGGTGTTATTCGAAGACCTGGGTCGCAATGAAGCCCTAGATACAATCATGTCCAAAGCTTACTGGGCTCTCAAGAATAGCGATATCGATGCAGCCTGTAGTGCGCTGAGTGACTATGCACGACATGCCACTGGGAGCGAGAATGCGACTGTCGCTAGTTAGGTATTTGCAATGGGTATTCCCAGTAATGCTAAGGGCAGAAGACGGCTATGTAGTCTATGAGCGCCTTAAATACAGGTCTGAGCGTGACCTGATTGTTGTTTTGTACTCAAACTTCCTAGCGCTGCCAGCGAGTTATTATCGCGAGCGAGGGTTTGATAAGGTTTGGGCTTTGGTTGACTCGATTGCTGAAGAGGACTTGCTCTTTCATGAGCTCGGGAATGAGGTTGCTGGGATTGCCTGGCGGCTGGGGTTTGTGGAAAGACTAGACAAGATTCTCATTGTCAAAGAAAATGCCGCAGATGAGTATTACTGGGGTCTGTCGGCTGTGAATGACCTGGCTCTCATTAAGTTTGCCCTTAAGTACATGGGCAAGTTTGCAGATATGATTTACGGAGGGAGTATGAAATCACTTATCCAAAGCTTTCATGATAAAAAGCGGGAGGAGTTTATTCGTCGATATCGTCTCGTTAATCCAGAGCGTGCAAATATTCTTGACGAATGCAAGACTGAGTCAGAGTGTGACAAGTTCTTGCGCAATGATAAAGAGTTCATGCAGATTCTTCGCCAGCGCCTAATGGATGTCGGTAAGTTTGAATCCATTGACTATCTGACTGGTGCTGACCTGGGCAAGTGATTGGTTGAGAGAAGCGCTTTACCGAAGTTTTGGGAGGTCAGACAGGCGGGTGGTGTAGTAAGGGCTCAGATGGCCGCGTTGCATGCTCCAGGGCATCTCACCGATTGTCGTGGCTGAACGCAGAGAGCCTTTGCCGAACCTGGCATTGATCGCGTCGAGCACCCTGGCCCTGGGACTCTGTGAGCTGACCGAAGCGAACATGTCCTTAGTCAGGTCTTCTGGCTGACAGATCTCGCTCAATGCCACTGAGGACTTTGCATAAACTGCATTTTCGTCGAAGATTTTCTTAGCCAAAGAAACAGCCGCACCCTGGAGCGTAATGGTGTCGTCAGTGTGCTGCTGCAGTCTAGCGGTCGCTGAGGAGTACGCATCACTGAAGCTTTCAGCCGTGGCTTTCCTCACGATTAGAGCGACATCAATCTTCCGACACACAGACCCCTGGGCTCGCAGTTTCTCGGCTGCGCGAGCTACGTAGCTGGCAATCGACTGCTCAATTGGCTTCCACCCCTGTTGCCGGCTTCCGAATGCACGTGAGCTGATGATTTGTTTTTTCTTCGGGGCATTCAGCTCCAGATCGTTGCATGGGATGCCCCGGAGCTCCAGGATTGTTCGCTGGAGAACGACGCTGAATTCCTTTCCCATCGCCTGGTCATCGCAGCTTGCCAGATGCCAGGCCGTGACAATGCCTCTAGCCTTTAGCTTTTCAGCGTACCGACGCCCAATCCCCCATACCTCATCGACGGGAGCCCGTTTGAGCAGCAGCTCATGGCGCTTGTCATCAAGAACTACTGCGACACCACTTAGTCCCTTCCAGTTTTTCGCAGCCCAGTTCGCCAGCTTGGCCAGGGTTTTTGTCGCGGAAATGCCTACACCGACCCTGATTCCGACCCATCCCCACACTCTGTTCCTGAGCTCTTCGCCGAACCCTTGAAGCCCAGCAATACCCGTGAGATCGGCGAACATTTCATCGATCGAATAGACCTCCAGCTCGGGCACCATGTCCGCAAGGGTCATCATTACTCTGTTCGATAGGTCATCGTAGAGGGTGTAGTTCGAAGAGAACACATGTACTCCTTCATCTCGCAGCCGCTCCTTCAGCTTGAAATGAGGGTCACCCATTTTGTACCCCATCTTTTTCGCTTCCATGCTCATGGCGATCACGCAGCCATCGTTGTTGCTGAGCACCACGACTGGCTTGCCGATCAGGTCTGGACGCCACAGGGGATGAGATTCACACGACGCATAGAATTTGTTGCAGTCCACAAGCCCATAGACCTTCCGGGCATTTGCGCTCAAACGCCATTCCGGTTTTAGAACAGGCGCGTGCATGCGATCAACACTCCGTGAAAAACCCATTCTTCCCCGTCTCCAGGTCTGATGGGTCTGTAAGCGCTGTTGCCGGCGAGGAGCACTGGGCCGTGGTCATCTTCGGATAGCAGCTTCAGCGTGTTTTGACCGTCGATGCTGATAACAACGATCTTCCCTGGCCGTGCAGGCTCATTGCGGCTAATGACAGCGACATCGCCTGGCTGGATGCCGTAGTCGATCATGGAATCGCCATCAATCTGGCACAGATAGCAGTAGCGCGGATCTAGCTTCACAACGTCATTCAGCGTCAGCCTGTCTTCGACGTAGTCGAGCGCCGGGGATGGGAAGCCCGCCTTGAGCTTGCAGAGCTGCAGGGGCAGCGGGATTTGGCTGAGCGACAGATGTGGGAGTTGAGTGAGCATAGCGATGCACTACGGATAGTTAGCTGGACATATATACAGTGTCTTAGGCTTGCTTGCCGGTCAAGCCAAATCCGCCAGAACGGATATGGCTAGGCTTATTAATAAATGCCATGATATTGATTTTTATGGCGCTCAATGCTAATAATGAAGAATAAAAATAATAAGAATGAGCACCCGAAATGACAGCGAATCCATTGATCGAGCTAGTGCTGGTTTGCGACGAATCCACCCGGCACCTTTGCGCCATTTATCTCTGCGGTGGGTTCGATAAGGCAAAAAACTTTTACCCAGGAGCGTCTCATTGTTTTCGCGGGAAACGCCAGAAGGCCCTTCAAGAGTGGGGTATCGAAGCAGAACTTGGAGACCAGCAGCACTGGCAGATTTTCAAATGCATGGTCAGGTACCTGCTGAGCTCTGGACGATTCAAATTCAGACACACGACTTATAAATTCTGCGTCGACACCTTCGACGAAGAGACTCTGAACTCCTTAGTTTGGGAGGTTCTGTCACAAATTAACGAATGGTGAGATATGTCAGAAGCAGCTGAGCTAGTCTTTCAACACTTCAAAGCCCGCAACCTCCGTGGGCTCCAATCCATCCGCCACCATCTGGACAAACACGAGCTGCAAGCTGGCACTGTCCAGCTCTTGGCCGACATCGCAGATCACCTGCACGCCCTTGGCTTTGATGGCAAAAGCAAGCCTCTGGACGATGGGCATAGGGAAATGCTGCTGGAGCTTGCGACGATGATCGGGCCGGTTGCAGTGCTGCTGGGCACTCAGCGGAATGCTCCGATTTCCGCAGACTACGAGCTTGTGCGCTGCTTGCTGAACCAGCTTGTGGAGCATCAAGACGAGCTGATCATTGAGCAAATTCCGGCTGCTCTGATGAACTCGCAGTTTCATGTGGGGATGCTTCTGGTTAGGTTCTATTTGCATAAGCTGCCTGCGGGCCGGAAGCCGCAGCGAAAGCTCACGGCGGTGGAGTTGTACCAGGCGTTCGAGGCGTTGGATGAAGTTGTCCCGTTTAATAGCCAAGGTGACGAGGAACTGGCTTCACTGGAGATTATGCGACTGATGTTGGACACGGGCTTTGTTCACAACATTCTGTATCGAGCCCAGACCGGAAAGTTCGTACCAAGCCAATCGTTTTACGATGCACTGAATCTGCTTACACCATCTGAGCAGCAGTTTCTCAAGCTGTTCCATGCCCGAAAAAAAGCCTGAAAAATATTTGCATTTGTCCCCCTTTGTGTGTTTGGCATTGATATAATTAAGACATAACGATAAGAAAACAACGTCCTTGGGGGACTAAATGTTTCAGATGCACAAGCTGGTAAGCCTTATTCGCTTCGGCGAAGATGAAGTTCCACCTTTGGACTTCAACACCCTTGCAGAAAACCCCGCCTTCCTTGACTTCGTTAAATCTCACGTAGAGAAAGAAGTCGCTCCTCTCAAAAGCAAGAACGCCGAGCTTTTGAACGAGAAGAAATCCCTGGCGGAGCGAATGAAGGCATTTGAGTCAGGCATCCAGGAAAAAGATGATCTGGAGGCTTTGAAGACCGGCAAGCTCGACCTTCAGGCTCTGCTCGACAAGCGCATCAATGCCAACAGCTCTACTTGGCAGGAAAAACTGGCAGCTGAGCAAGCTGAAAAAGAAGATCTGCGCAAGGCTGTTGATGGGGAAAGGCTTAAACTCAAGCAGTTCCAGATCAAGCAAAGCATCGGCCAAGTGGCGCTAAAAAACGAGTTCTTCCATCCTTCGGCGCTCGATGATTTGATGTCCGTTGCAGGCAACACTTGGCAGCTCAATGACGCTGGGGAGCTCGTAGCGCGTGACTCAAGCGGGAACATTGCTATCGGTAAAAACGGCAGGCCCCTGACCCCAGACGAGTGGATTTCCGGGCTCACAGCAACGAAACCGCACTACTTCAGGCAAATGCCAGGCTCCGGCTCCAGGGGCGTCACAGGAGCTGGAAAAGCCATCAGCACTGCAGAATGGCAACGCACCCTGATCGCGGCAAGCGCAGAAGAAAAGAAAGCTTTGCTCGCAAAAAGAGCATCAGGCGAGATCGTCATCAACTGATTCACTTCGGGGCTTCCGAGCCCCTCCGGTTGTGCCGGAACCATCGAGCCTTGTGGGCTGATGCTGCATCAAAACCTCCATATCCATCACCAATAAAAATATAAAAACAGGTGAAGTAATGACTGCAATGCTCCCTCTCGTGTCGCTGATTCGCTTCGGCAACGACACTGAAGCCCTCATGACAGAGGTGATTCTGCCCCTGGCCATCGATCGACTCTACGGCCAGCTGACAATGCCAAATCTCGTCAGCATCAACACCGCCGACGAGTCGAAAAACCATGGTGACACTATCCGGATCGCGAAGCCGATCGAGTTCTCGGATGCCGATGATCACCCGACTGACTCTGCCGGTTCCCAGTCGGAAGACATCACCGCTGGCAAGATCGATGTGAAGCTGGATCGTCATCTGTACAAGCAGTTCGCGATGAAAGACGCCGAGTTCCTGGCTCACGCAAACTCGCTAACACTTCCGTCCGCTGCAGAAGCTGCCGTTGATGCCCTTGGCCGAACTATCAACAAAATTCTGTTCAATCTGTACAAAGACGTTCCGTACATTTCGGGTGATCCGACATCGCCGGCAGGTCGCGACAAACTGGATTTGATCAATGCTCGCAAGGAGATGCAAAACCGAAAAATCAAAAATGGCCGCAACATTGTCCTGACTTCGGACACTGAAGCTGACCTGCTGATGGAGTTCTCGAAGATCAACGAGACCGGCGACGCGAACGTGGTTAGTCAGGGTCTGATCGGTCGCAAATACGGGTTCGATCTGTACTCTGACGTTCAAGCTCCGTACCACGTCGCAGGCTCTGCGGCTGCTAACGCCGGGATGACTCTGTCTGCCCAGGCAGTCGCTGGTTCCACCACGCTCGCCCTGGCTGGTGTGGACGGTGCAACGTTCCTGAAAGGTGACGTGATCTCTGTTGCCGGAAGTCCCCAGACTTTCGTAGTCACCGCTGACACCACCGGCGCTGCAGTCCCTGTCTATCCCGCAGTGCTGGATGCCATTGCAGCTGGCTCAGCTGTGACCGTGCTTGGCGATCACCCGATCGACCTGGCCTTTACCAAGTCCGCATTCCTGATCGCATTCCGCAATCTTGAAGTGCCTGAAGACGCTGCGGGTGTGAACATTGCGCAGATGACTGACCCACGCACTGGCATCTCTCTGCGTATGCTCCGCTGGTACGAGCCGCGCACTGAGTCGACTCAGTGGAAGTTCGAGACGCTCTGCGGACTTAAAACCGTATGCCCGGAACGTGCCCTTCGCCTCGGCGGTCACTGACAGAGACTGGGCCCTCCGGGGCCCTTTCTTCAGCTCGTTAAGCACTATTCGCCATAATATGTTCCACGTGGAACACCCTACGATTTGAGAACAAAAATGAAGCGCGAAGTATTGGTAAATTCACTGCAGTTCGGGGATCACAGGGTGTTCGTGGATGCCGGGTCGAGAGCTGAAAGTCATTGGCTTGGCCTGGGGTACCTGTACGTCGGCGGCACTGTTGGATCTACTCCTGGCGAACCTGAGCCTGCAGCTGAAAAGCCGAAGCGTCGGGGCCGGAAAGCTGCCGTGGAGACGACTGGTGATGAGTAGGCGTCCAGGTTTGTTTACTGCCCAAACGCGTGAAAGAGAGCCGCTGCCGATCGTGGCGCCTGCTGAGCTACTGGGGCGGAAAGGGCTTTCGGGGTCTGAAGTATTGGTGTCTGAGCCATGCGAATCCGAGGCTGTGTATCTCTTCTGCAACTCTCTCATTCACGTAGCCGCTGGCGGTGTGGTTAGCACTGATTCACCGCCTGTGGATGCGCGTGGGGGCACCTTCATCGCCGTTGACAGGGGGGCGGTGCTGCAGGTGCGGCTGATGGAGGGCGTCGATTCAGCTACGTGCTGGATTCACGCAGTCAAATGATTAGAAAGATTGGGGCTGCGGCGATCTTGGGGGTGCTCAGTGTGGGCAGTCGACGTTTCGCCGGCACGGCGCCTTCGATTCCCGACAATGCAGTGGTTTACGAGATCGGCCAGGGTGTGTTTGAAGCTGAGAGAACAGATAGCGGTGAAGTAATCATTTATGAAAACGATCAGTGAGCTGCCCGCCTGGGCTGGTGATGTGTCGATGCGCCTGCATGCGCACAGGCCAGGTGCGTCGGAGTCTGTGAGCATTGGGGATGTTGCGGCCAAAGCTGTAAAGGTTGGCGACATCGTTCTGAAGCCGCGTGGAACATACGAAGGACTGCTGGAGTGCGACGGAGCGTATCTGTACGACGACGGCCTAGATGATCTCAAGACTGCTCTGAACTTCGAAGAATACGGGGCTACCAGGGTTGCGCTGAACGAAAATTCAGAGGCCAGGTTTGGCACTGATCTCTACTCTCGGGTATTTCGAAGCGGACAAGCGACGCTAGCGAAAGCTGAAGGCAACTGGCATGTGTTCCAGACTGGTATCCCGACGCCCAGCATTTATCCAGAAAGCATGACTGTTTTCAAAACTGCCAGTCACATTTACTACGGCACCGGCGGGACAGTGTTTCAAGACATCGGTGGCGTAGCGCTCAATGCGACCTTTGAAAGTATTGCCGGAGCAGCTGAATCGATCTACGGCTACACGATTCTTGCCGTTGTCGAGTCGGGTGTTCTGACAATCTACAAAGAAGATGATGGGGCCACATTCGTCAGCTCGGGAACCATCGCTGCTGACGTGTTGAAGCCCATGAAGTTCGTCGAGTGCGGTGATGTGTATGCTCAGTTAACGATTGCTGGTGTTCAGGGCATCTACAAGCTGGTGTTCGATGATAGCCAGATCTCAACTGTACTGATGTTTGAGATCGATGCTGACGTTCAACATGAGTGCATCGAAAGCGCTGGATTTGGCGCGGCATACATATACACAAGCAGGAATGCCCTTGAATTCCGGACGCTTGAGGATGGGTTCAGCTTCCCGATCAACCTCCCTCCGTTAATGAGCCTGAAGCGTCTGGTGGCGGTCAACAGCAGCACTGGCACAAGCCTGCTCGTCGCCGTCCCAGAAACCAGCACCTCCTCAATGATCTCTTTCGACAGTGGCGCCACTTGGTTGCAGGCTCCGGTCATGTCGGGATACGCAGACGCTGACTTCGATGCCCTGAGCAACGAGTTCGTCTTCGTCGGTGGCCAGGGCTCGACCGGATCGCTAATGGGGCAAAGCGGCAGCATACAGACGAACACAGCCAACTTCGGGCCTGGCTTCGCGCTCATCCTGCCGAACCTTCAACGCCCTGAAAAAAACCTGGCTTACTACATAAAGAAGTGATGACCATGCGTGCTTACTACAACGATTCGGGCTACGTCTTTCGCATCACTGATGCTGACATGCCGGGCCTCGAATACCTTGAATTTTCAGAAAGCCCCGCGATCGCAACCAGCCTTGGCCAGGGCCTGGTGCCTGTCGTACGCAATGGCCAGGTAGTTTTCGAAGCCAATCGCGCAGCTTTGATGAAAGCTGTAAGAGACAGGCGATGCGAGCTGCTGCAGGAAGCTGACGCCAGGGTATCTGTGCTAAATGACCAGGCTCTCATCGCCGGCACCCAGTTCGACAAAGAAACCCGCCTGGCCCTGGCGAACTACAGGCAGGCACTGCGCGACATCCCGGAGACCTCTAATCCATCAGCGGTGGTTTGGCCGCAAAAGCCTTGGTGAGGCCCAGGCGCGCTGGCAGAATGAGATCAGACGGTTCGGTGATTCATATGGAGGTGCGCGTGCGGATTTTAAGGGTTTCGGTTTTTGGTGGTTTGATGGTTGCTGGCACTGTTGTTCACGCTGAAGAAAGGCTGTCTTCAGAGTCCTGCAATAACGTGTTCAGCGAACTGAGGTCGCAGCACCCAGCTTCAGAGGCTTCTGCCTTAATTTCTACGCTAACAACCCTTTCCGGAGCGTCGATCTTTCGCTATGTGTCAGGGGCTGACTCAATCATCACTGACATGAAAAAAAACTTTGGCCCTACACCCTTTGTCACCGAGCTCGATGCAGCAAGAGATAAGCTAGATGAGCAGCAGAAAAAGTACTGGCTTGCCAAGGCTCGGTACGAGGAGTTCCTGGTACGACGAGATACAGAAAAGTTCTTTGGGGCGAAATCAGAATATAAGCCCCTATCTTCCAAGATCGCCAGATGCGCAAGCCAATCCATTTATTTTGGTAAAACCAAACCTGGCCAGTACGACGCACTCACTAAGAGCTCATTTAAGAAAGGTAGGTTCGGTCATTTCACAGTCGGAATGAATTCGTGCGAAATAAAATCTAGCGTGGGCACGAACAATAGGTTCAGCGAACCCGACTCTTGGGCTGGGTCGAAATTCGTTGTTATTGACGCCACATTCAAAAATGAAGATTCTGAAGGTCGACTGCCTTCTGAGGGTAGCTTGATAATAATCACTCCGGAAAAGAAGGAACTTCGTTACGACACGACTGAATCTGTTATGCAGAAGGGCTATGGCATCTACTTCAAGTCTGTGAATCCGCTGGTTACGATGCCAACAAAAATCGTCTATAGAATCCCAGCGGAAATTACCGGAGAGGTGCTCTGGGAGCCAGGTCGTAACCCAGAAGGTAAGAAGCTGTGGTGCACATTTTCCAAGTCGGAAAATAATACATAATAGAGAACACATTGCGCCATTTGCTAAATGGCGCATGCTACAATCAGACATAGGCCATAGAGCCCTTTCTGACAATAATAAGAAGAATGATAAATGTCAGCCACTCCCCCGGCGCCGACAAACGCCTCCAACTTGGTTATTTCCCTGTATGCCCTGATCCCCCTGTTATCACTGGTGGTTTCAGGTGTCTGGGCTTATTCAGGTCTCGATAAGAAAATCGAACTCCTGGATCAGCGCGTCGACATCGTCTCAGCTCAAATCCAGACTTATCAGATTGAGCGCAAAGAAGACAGCAAGCGCATTGAAGACAAACTCGACAAGATCAGTGTGAGGATTGATGCCCTGATTGTTAAGGGGGTGTCGAAATGATTGCAATCGTATCTGCCATCTTCGGATTCCTGGGGCCGTTTGTTCCCAAGATCTTCGACATGTTCCAGTCTAAGCAAGACCATGCTCAAGAAATTGAGTTGATGAAGCTGCGGATGGAAACAGCCTCGTCTGAGCACATGTGGAGGCTTGAGGAAATTAATGCCAAGGCTGACATTGCTGAAGCTGTCGCAGTGCACAAGCCTGAAGAGTCATACGCGGATAAGCTAATTTCGAATGTCGGGGGTGGGTCGCTGCCTGGATGGGTCAAGGCATACGTGGCTCTGATCGGTGTCCATGTCGATTTTGTGATTCGTATGTGCAGGCCGTTGATCACGTATTTGATGGTCGGCTTTTACATGTTCTACAAGATCGCTGTGTTTCATGCATTGCAGAGCATGGGGATGACGGGCTTCGAAGCGCTGAAAGGCAGCTGGACTGAGTTTGATGAAGCCATGCTGGCCGCAGTCATCAGCTTCTGGTTCGGCGGTCGTATCCTGCAGCGTCATATGAAGGCCAGGTAATGGCTAGGTCGCTGCTCGAAGAAGCAGTTGAGATCGCGGCCAAGCTTGTCAGTCGTCCGGAGTTTGATGGTCTGCATGACCCTGACCGATCAACAGCTGTAATCGAGCCCTATTACGATCCGGTCGGCCTGCCCACGATTGGTTATGGGCATCTGCTTTCTCGCACTGCATGGACAGCTCTGGATCAGTTTCCTGCGATCTCTATTGCCCAGGCTGAAGCGCTGCTACGAGCTGACCTGATGAAGGCTGCTGGTGCAGTGATGCGCCTGGTGAGGGTCAAGCTCAATGCGAACCAGATCGCGGCCCTGATCGATTTTGTATTCAACGTTGGCTCTGGAAATTTCGAGATCTCGACCGTACGTAAGGTTATCAATCGTGGGGATTTTGCTTCGGTGCCGGCCCATTTGATGCGTTGGGTATATGCGAAAGGTGTGAAGCTTCCGGGCCTTGTGAAGCGTCGCAAGGCTGAAGCTGCGCTCTGGGTGGCATGATGAAAAAGGTCTCGGCAAAGAAGGTCATTAGTCGACAGATCCAGCTTCGTGGGCAGTACACGCGCATTGCCAGGGGAGCTGTTGCTCAGCTCTACCAGCTCAGATCCCAGGTCGCAGAAGAGTTGAAGGCTGACGTGAAGCCAGGCGGCATCATGACTGCGTATAAGTTGAAGGCGAAGCTCAAGAACATCGACAGAGCTATCGATGACCAGTACTCAGCCATGGAGCGTGATCTCGTCGATGAGCTGAGCCAGCTTTATAAGTCACAGGCTGACTGGGCTGGAGAAGTTTTTGAAGTAGACATTGGCGGTGCGCAGACCAGCGATGAGTTCATCCGGAGCTTCATCGAGTCCGATCCCTTTGATGGCAAATTACTCAAGGAATGGATCGGCGAGCAGAGCCTGGCTACGACGAACGCGGTGAAGCGGGCCGTGCGGTTGGGTGTCATGAATGGGCTGCCCTTGAGCAAGATTGTCGATGCGGTCGTCAGTGACCCAGTGAATCCATTCAACGCCTCCAGGCGCAATGTGGAAATCCTGGTGAGGACGGCGGCGGCTCATGTGACAGCCAATGCAGACATGATCGGATTCCAAGAAGCTGGGGTTGATGAGTACCAACTCAGTGCGGTGCTGGACACTCGAACGACACTCGCGTGCGCTGCGCTCAACGGCGAAAGATTCAAGATCTCAGATCCTAAGCGGAAGGTTCCCCCGTTTCATCCAGGTTGCCGCACGACGATGATCGCAGTGTTCGACCCGGATGATGATCCAGTGCCAGACACGTTCGACGACTTCCTGAAGGGACTGGATGAAGATGATCAACTGAAGATCCTCGGCCCAACCAGACTAAGGATGTGGAAAAAGGGGATGCCTTTGGACGGGTTCGTTGATCAAGATTCCTATCACGTCATTCCTCTCACTGAAATGAAAGGACTATCACTGTCATAAAAAGCGTTTCTCTTAACCAAAAGATCTTACAGTCACCCTCAATGGTCTCTGTCCTTTTATAAATAGAAGGAGGGGTTGAGGGTAAGGATCCTAGGGAGGGAGCCCATAGACCCTTTTTTTGGTTAAGAAAAACTATGTACTCGACATTTCAAGAATACGTCACCGAATTCGGAGATGATGACCTCCCGATGGGGGGCGAAGCCCGTGTGGTAAGAGCCATCGAGAGAGCATCCAGGGATGCCAACAGCTACATCCTCGCTGCTGGCTTAGACACCCCTGTGATTGACCCAAACGCTATCCTAGACCTTCAGGGCCCGATTCTGGATATCGCTAGATACCTGGTATACGACAACCCCTCGGAGGCCATCACGAATCGATACAAGAACGCCATTGAATGGCTGGTCGGCCTCGGCACGGGGCGAAACAGGTTGAGGGTGGCCGAGAAAGAGACCCGGAAGTCCGGATTTCATAACGTCAGGCTCGTGCGCTCATGATTACTGCTGCATCCCAACCAATCACACTGGAAGTGTCCACAGCGGCACTCCAGGAGCTGATCCAAAAGGTCAAGCATCTCGGGCCGAGCAACGCTCACGTAAAAAAAGGTCTCAATCAGATTGGCGTGAGATGGGTAGCGAGGGTCAAGGTCTGCTTTCAGCGTTCGATCGACCCTTACGGCAAGCCCTGGGCGCCAATCACCCACAGACAGGGGCAGCCACTACTCGACACCGGGCGTCTCAGGAATAGCATCAAGCACAACGTCCGAGGCACTAATCTCGAATTGGCTTCCAACCTTATATATGCCGACAACCATCAGTACGGCATAACAGTAAAGCAACGTCGCTTCTTACCAGACAAACAGGGTCTCCCAAAAGCTTGGTTGGCAGAGTACGAAAAAATACTCATCGAAAACTTAGAAAACGCCCTCAAGACCACCTCGGTTGTTGTAAAATAAGAATAAAACATGAATATCACTGAACACCTAGAAGCTTGTAAAGCCCTGATCGAACAACTACCTAGTCAGCCCAAGGTTCAGCTCTTCTCTGGCACACTGACAGCTGAAAACATCAAAGATTTAAGCTTGGATGGCCAGAGATGCTATGTGTTGCTCGGGTGCGGTGGTGGCCCAATACCCCCAAAGAAAGAACGGATGGGTCTGGAATGTGATGCTGTTTTTGGTGCATTTGTTGTGGCCAAATCTGACCCTGATACAAAAGGCGTAAGCCGACAGGCAATGACAACAGCTAACGAGATTCTCATAGCCTTTGATAATTATCGCGGCAACATTAAAACCAATCCCAATCTTCCTGAGCTCCAGTTAATCGAAGAGCTATTCTCAGGGATGAAAGGAAATACCAACTTCTCTGCATGGCAGGTTGTTTGGACGCAAAGAATAAAGCTCTCCTAATCCATCACCACCAATAAAAATGACAAAGGTGCATGAAATGCCTGTACAAACTATCGACACATCCATTGGCTGGATCGGCAACGGTGCTATCTTGATTGCCAAATTGGATTCAAATGACTTGCCGGTCGGCGGCTTCTACGCTGTTGCTCATTCTTCGTCTGCAGTTTTAGCTCTAACTAGCGACAAAGTGGAGATGCAAGATACCACCTACGGCACGTTGGCTACCGCAAAGTCACGGGTGATCAAGAACACGGGCGAGCTCACGATCAATGCCAAGGACTTCAACGTTGAAGTCATGAAGCTGGCACTGTTCGCAGACGCCATCAAAGACGCTGCAGCCGCTGAAAAGACTTGGACAGGCAAGGCATACCTGGGCCGCAGCGTCGTCGTGCCCGGCATGATTGCATCTGTCACATCTATCACCATGGGCGGGGAAGTCCTGGATGAAAGCGCCTACCGCGTCTCCGGAGGCTCGATCGAGTTTGACTTGGCAGCTGGCTTCATCGACGGCGCCGAGGCCACCGTCGTGTATGCCACTAAGGCCTCGACTCGCCTGGAAGGCCTGATTAACTCGAACGTCAACGTGCAGATCATCTTCGAAGGCGTGAACCTGGGCGAAGAAGACCAGGCGGTGAAAGTGACCTACCATAAGGTCTCCCTGAGCCCGGCAGCTCAGCGACAGCTAATCACCACCGACTGGGGCGACCAGGAGATCAAGGGCACACTGCTTGCGTCCAAAGCCGTGAGCGGCAGCGGGCTGTCTAAGCTATTCAGAGAGGAATACGCTTAACGCCGCGCCCGCTCAAGAATGGGCGATGACACCGGATCACTCACGCGGTATTTTGTCACCCAAGAATGGAGGCTTGGGTTGCCCCATTGGTACCGTGCGGAGCATTACGTGGGCAAGAAATACTCTCATTACAGCGATCGACGCGTGCAAGAAGGAATCGACAGCGGCGAATTCAATGTTGCCACAGTCGGCCTCGTCCGAGATGGTGCTGGTCAAATCGTGAAGCATATTACCGGCCATCCCGCAGGTGTGATACCACAAACTCTAATTCAGGTTAATAACAACATCGTATTTGAAAACAATCTCGATGATTTTTTCAATATGATGGTTAGCGAAAGAGAGACCGTGCTCTTCTCAGATCTTGCGAAAGAGTATGCGAAGGTCATGCGAAAATTGATTCATTATAGGGATCTTGGGGATAATCTAACAGACGTCTTGAATTCGAGCCTGGACACCGCTACGGAATTCGATCTAACCATTGATGACTTCATGGAATCCGCTGATTCCATTTTGAAGTCACCAGAAAGGAACGTGACGACGCTAGATAGGCTAGCCAACCTGATTTTTATCCGAGTGTTTAGTGGCTATCTGAAGTACAGGTCAAAGTTCAATGACGATCACAATTCCAGGCAGATGCTCGCGAAGCTTGAGAGGCAAACACGCTCAGTTTATCAGCAGTTGGTCATCAGCGGATCTGGGACAGAGATGAACTTGCGCGATTCGCTGTATGCGCATTTATACCTGGACAAAGAAAGGGATATTAAATTAATAGATAGGCTGGTGGAACATGATGGTCGCTGTGGTTCCGCACTGGACTTCTTCGAGTCTTATCGCGATGAGTGCATTCGGAAAAAGCCTAGCTACCCTAATGACGATTATATAACCAATCTGCATACATTCAATAAGGCTTCTGTAGACACAAGATTGGAAGTCGCGTTAGGTTTGGCTGGCGTTCTTGATAAAATTGCCAATATCAAGAACATAATTTCAGAGCTGGAGGTCGCCGGTGAGATTTCCGAGGCTGATATAGACCGTGAGTCAGGAACTATTGAGTCCCCTTTTTCTATATTCAGAATAACGCAAGAAAATTCGAAGCCGGGCGCGTAGCCCGGTTTTCACCTCAGTGGTTGTACTTGTACCAGACCTGCCGAGCTGCTGCAGTACACCACAACTCCTTGAAAGCCTCTAATTTGTGGAATTCTCTTTCAAGTCCGGCCTTGGCGTTCAAGCAAAACCCTTCGACACACCCCTGGTCAGCCAGCTCATCCAGCAGATTGGATTCGATGAACTCAGCCAGTTCATCGATCCTTTCACGCTCGTAAGCCGGGTCATTGCGCTGAGCGTTCTTCCGCTTGCACATGTACTCCATGACATCCAGAAGCGACATCGTGTCCATTTGCGAATCAGTAAGCATCGGCGGGATATCAGTGCGAGCATCAAACATGATCATTCTCCCCGTCAAAAGCCAAGGATTTGTATGCCTGTAGCGCTTCTTCGACAACCCAGTCCAGCTCTGGCGGAATAATCAGATCAGAACCAATAGATCCCTCGACTTCTTTTCTGAGTTCGACGAAGTTGTAGGCATCCGAGTTGATGGCAATCTCCCGGACTGCTGCGAGGATCTCATCCTTTGTTGCAATCAGCTCAGGGTCGTATTCGATATCGCTCATTTGAAATCTCTCTCTTGTTATTGGGCACTGCTTACACTTTCAATATTAACGTTACCTACCATGCTGCGCTAGTAGACATCCCCAGCAGTTGAGGTATACAACAAAAATAGTTCTACCTCGATTTTCTTTGTTGTCAAACCTGGTTTGGCCCACAGTGGTTGCTGGGTTCGGTATAATAGAGAAAAGCCACACATAATAATAAGAAGAAACCATGGCACTCTCAGATCTCGTGATTCCCTCGCGGCCTATTACAATTACCCAGGCATCCGCTGAAAAGCCGGAAGTGACTATCGATGTGTTTGGCCTGAATACTGAAGACTTCATCTATCTTGTCGATGGTTATCGTGACGCGCTGGGCGCTATTTTTCTGCGTAATGTAAAAGAGTCTCTGGCCGATCCGGATGTGTCGAAAGAGATTTTGATGAGCTTTCCGGGGTTTGCTGCTGCGTGTGTTGCGTGTGCTTGTAAACAGCGTAGTGCTGAAGACTATGTTCGAAACCTGCCTTTTCCAATCCAGCTTGAGTTGCTGGCAACAGTCTTTGCGCTGACATTCCCTAACGGTCTAAAAAAAAGCCTAGACAAGTTGCTGCCGACGATCTTACCCCTGCTCAAAAAGTAGCTCAGTTCGAAGCGGGAAGGAAAAAATCCAAGCCTACCGAAGAACAAGATCCGGAGCAGTTTGCGCTTGTTCTTATTGAGTGTTGCGAACTGCTCTTAGCAAATGGTCATGCTGGGCTGAATCCCTACCAGTACTCAATTAAGCGCCTGTTGCACTTGGTTGCTGTTCATAAAGAGCGTCTGCGTGACCAACTAATTACCCGGATCGTCGCTGACCATATGTCTCGCATTGCAATTGCGACAGGCGACGGGAAAGAGTTCAAGAATCTAATCGACCAATTAAGCCAAAAAGAAGAATAAAACATGGCTGGTAGTACAATTATTCAGCTCGTCCTGCGGGCTCGCGACGACATGTCCAAGGGGCTTGGTAGCGCAGCTGCCAAGATCACCGCACTTATTGCTGCCTTTGCGGGCGCAAGTGCTATCAAAGAAACGGTTGGGCAACTGACTGAGCTAGATGTTGCTGCAAAGCGCCTGCAAGTAAGCGTCGAGGATTTAACGGCTGCTCAGTACGCAGCATTCAAAACAAGTGGCGTCGGTGCGCAGCAGTTCGTAGACGCCCTGGAAGAAGTTCGCATAAAGATTGAGGAGATGAACTCAATTCAATCGGGTGGAGCCATCGACTTTTTCCAAGTCATGAAGACGTCCAGCGAGTCATTTATGAAGTTGAACCCACTGGAACAACTTCAGAAGATCTCTGACACGATGAAGGGTATGTCTTCTAGCGCCCAATTCACATTTCTAGATCAGATTGGGTCAGACAACCTTCGGAACCTCCTCCCTCTATTAGAAGATGGATCGGGCAAGTTTAAAGAGTTGATGGGCCAGGCAAAAGCTGCTGGCTATACGCTCAACAGTCTAGACACGAAGAACGTGCAGCAACTCAGCCGCACCTTCAGTGAGCTGTCCACATCCATCTCGGTAAGCTTTAAGAAAGCGGTTGCTGACGCTGCCCCAGAATTCACTGCTCTGATTCAAATGATGCTTCAAGGCACGACTGACGTGAAGACGGGTGTCGATGAACTTGGCACGTCAGGAAGGGAGCAATTCCGTGGAATCGTGAATGCAGCGGGCCAAGCATTCGCTGCCTTTGGTCGAGTCGGAGACGCCCTGTACGCAGTTTTCTTCGCAATTGCCAAGGGAGCAAGTAACACCGCTGGCGTGTTCGCTCTGGGCTTCGATCAAATCCTGACTTATCTCAGCAAGTTCGTGAACAGCTTCGTGGGCTTCTACCGTCGAGCCTTTGCTGATGTGTTGTCCCTTGTTGGAAACACCTTTGTTCCTGGCATTCAAAGCCTGCTGAACAAGATACCTGGCAGCCTCGCAAGCTCTATGTCGAGCTCCTTGGACAGCGTCAGGAGCTACATCAACAGCTCGATCGCAGACCTCAACCAGCCCGTCAACATCGACCTCGGCGGCGGCATCTTCAAAGACTTCGCTGCGCAGGCTGGCCAGGCATCTCAAGTGCTCGACAAGCTCGGCCAGGAAGCCGTCAAAGCCACCCTAACTGGCGTTGGTGGAATCAGCGGTGCGATCTCGTCTGCAACAAACAAACTGCTCGATGCCGGCGCAGCCATTGAGGCTCAAAACAAAGCGCTAGTTGATCAAGACGCAGCACGGGCGAAGCTCGGCATCAGCAAGGGAGGTGATGCCAAAAACTCACTGACAAATACCCAAACTGCAGCAACCCTCGCAGCAACCCAGGCGAAGCTCCAAGCTGATCTGGCAAAGATGGAAATCGACAAAACCATCGAGTCGATCCAAACCCGCCAGCAGCTCGAAAACAAAGCCCTCGACGCCCGCGCAACCGCTGAAAAACTGACCGCTGGTGAGATCGCTGACGCCAGGCTCAACATAGATTTGAAAGCAAACCGGGAGATCAGCGACCAGCGCAAAGCCAGCATGGGCGAAGATCTGAAAGTGCTACAGGTGCAGCTCGCGGCTCAGAAAAAGGTGTTAGGTCAGTCGACCATTGATTCGGAGCGGGGCACGGCCCTGGGTGCTATCGCTGACCTTGAAGCGCAGATCGTGTTGAAGCGCCAGGAGCAGGTAAACCTGACGTCTCAGCTGGCGAACCAGGAGGCACTGCTGAAGGCTGACAGGGCTTCGGCGCTTGCGGATTCCCAGGCTCAGGTGCAAGCCATCAAGGATCAGCTTGAAGTCGATTTGCTGCGAATCCGTGGCTCCGGTTACAAAGCCGATCTGCTTGAGATTGAGCGTGAATTCGCGGATACCAAACGCATTCTTGAGGCCATGGGTGAAGACTCAACTGCTGCCCAGGAGCTCGTGGCCGCGAAGAAAGCTAAGGTCGAGTTGGATGAAATTGACCGGCAATACGCTGCACTGAAGCGGAAGCTTGAGAACAATAAGATCAGCTCCAAGGATTACTTGAGCCAGGTGAGCGCCCTGGGTGAGCGTGGGCAAAAAGCTGCGGAGACCACTGGCAACGAAGCCGATGTTGATCGCACCAAGGACAGCTTGGAGGCGGCGAAATCTGAGGTCTTTAGCTTCGATAAAACTTGGAAGGATCTGCAGTCTTCGATGAGCTCAGGGTTGGGTGATGCCTTCACCAGCATCGTCAATGGCTCTAAGAGCGCTAAAGAGGCATTTGCAGATATGGGCAGCGCCATGATCTCAACGATCCTGCAGGTCATCGCTCAGCTCATGGTTCAGTACGCGATTCAAAGCATGTTGGGGATGGTTAGCGGTGGGTCTTCATCAGCAATTGGCGCTGTCGCAGGTGGCGTAAAACACGACGGAGGCATGATTGGCTCTGGCGGTGGACGTAGCCGGTCTGTGCCGGGCTGGCTATTTGGCGGGGCCATGAAGTTCCACACAGGCGGGATTATTGGGCTCAAGCCGAACGAAGTGCCAATCATCGCTGAAAAGGGAGAAGAAATGCTGACTGCCAATGACCCTCGTCATCGCAACAACTTGGGTAAGGGCTCCAGTAGTTCTGGCAGTGATCAACCCCGCTTAACGATCAACAACATGATCGATGCACCGAGCATTGCCAGTGCTATGGAAGGCCCAGACGGCGAGAGAGTGATTATGAACGTCGTTCGAGCAAATCGCTCTGAAATTAAACAGATGTAAATGCTATAATAAATAAAAAGGCCTATTAGAATAACACCATGGCTATCTACACTTTCACTGCTGCATCACACACCGATTTTGTGACCAAACTCCTTGCCAATTGCCAGGCTGAGGGGTGGGTTGTTGAGTCGGATCAGGCTGCTTTTAAGGTCTTGCGAGTGCCTGCAGGTGGGTACGTTGCGCTGCTGATTGACGGCGTTAATGTCGAGCTGCAGGCGTTCCGGTCGTTCGATCCTAGGCGTGGGATTGGCGATCAGATAGGTGCCATAAAAACTCCTGTCGGTGGGTATCAGCTGCCTCGGGTGCCACTTCATGATCAGAGCTTTCAGGTTTGGCTGTCTGTGTCGGAAAGGCGCCTGGCTGGGGTCTGTCGGATCTCCAATTCCTATCACAGTTTTTATCTGGGGCTTTTGCTGCCGTTTGCGAATACTGAGAGCTATCCGTTTCCGTGTTTTGCTGGGGGCTCCGGGGATGCTGATCTCTGGTCTTCTACGGCTTCCACTACATCTGGATTCCCATGGTATGGCGGGACTGCTAGGCCTCCGAGGGTTTGCCTACCTGGTGGTGGCTGGCAGGCGGTAGCCAAAAACGACTCTGGTGACAGCCTCAGTTTCACACCGAATTATGGGTATGACCTGGGCTACGTATGGCCGTTTGACGGAGGCGTGGGTGGTCTTGGTAAGACTCTTGCCGGCGACCATGTCTTGTACAACGCAATGGTGGTTTCGGGCGCTCCTGCAACCGGGGAAGGTGTCGATGATGGCCTGTGGTGCGGGTACCTGGACGGTGTTTTCGCAGTGAGCAACGTCGGCGCCTCGGCTGAGTCAGTCATCACGATCGGCTCTGACCAATATCTCCTTGTCCCGAACATCTTCAGGGGCTCCCAATACTTCGCTCTGAGGCTCGCATGAAATATCAGACAGGCTCTTTTGCGGGCTCCGAAAACCTCCTGCAGCTCGTGAGAGAGAAGCTTTTTGCTGAGGGCTGGATCGTCGACCTGCATGCATACGTCGACAGTGCTGACACCCGCTTCGGGAAACGTCTGCACTTGCATAAAGGGGCCACTTACATCGCTTTGCGCAGCTTCGATGACTACGACCCGACCGGCGCTCGCTGGAGCAGTGGGTACGGAAAGTCAGGCGTCGACATGCGCATCAGTACTGGCTTTGATGGTGGCTTGTCTTGGTTTCAACAGCCTGGCTACTCCAACAATGGCCGGTACGTTCGCGCCGGGTCGTCAGGCACTTACCATCTGTTCACTGCTGAGGCGCGGGTGCTGCTGATTTCTGAATTTGAAAATGGGCGCTACAGCCATGCCTTCTTTGGCGATGCACCTGTCATCGTTTCTGGGACTGGCGGGAGCGTCCTGACGGGGATGGAATACGCAGCTGGTGATGGTAAGACGTTGCCATTCGACCACTCTGGCTCCGCCACATCGCTGTGGGTTTCTAAGGCTGATTACAGTGGCTGGCTGTATTCGTACCAAGACTCCGGGGCGAGGGGTTTTGCATCTGGTCTGTCAGGTGGTAGTGGCGTGCGGGTTCCCAATTTCAGTCCTTCATCTCCAGGGCAGATCGGGACGATAGGCAGCAGCGCTCGGAGCTCAAATCGACTGAATGGTTTGTCTGCATTGATGCCTGTGTACACGTACGTTCTGAATGACGGTGCGTGGTCTCCATTCGCTGAATTCGATGATCTGTACTTCGTGAATTGCGACCTCATGACCGCTGGCCAGGATTACGTTGTGGGCGACCAGACCTTCAAGACTTTTCCGTTCTTTGGGAAGGAAATTCCGGCTGTCCGCATCCAGCCGTACTTCGGCTTGGGATTCGCGGTGAAAGTCGATGCCTAAGATCTCGCCTGGATTCCTGACCATTGAAGCGAGTGAGCCTGGCTACTGTGGCTATGAGTTTTCGCTCGTTCCGAAGCAGGTAAGTGCTAGAGCTGGGGTGCGCGGTGAGTACGGATATGTCGGATACGCTGGCCTGAATCTGGTACATCAGGGGCTTGAGGCGGGAACATGGGGAGACGTGTTTTTCGACAATGTATTCGTATCCCCACCAGTGATTGATGCGGGACTAATCACTGGCGGAGAGTCGTTCGAGTTTTCGATTTGGCATTCGTATCGTTCCAGCCTGCAGCTGGCCGGGGTTACTGAATCTGGAGCTGATGGTATCGACCTGGATGGCATTCGTTCTGGTCGAGTGGACTCTTTCGTTTCTTCATCGTACTCAGTTTTTCTTAACCAAGCATCTGGTGACCTGGGCTACAGAGCCTCTTTTGATTTCGGGCAGGCAGGCTCATACAGCTTCCAACTCTCAGCGACGATGGCTATTGTTTTGCATTTCCCAATCGACTGGAGCATGCAGCCAGAGCTACGGCAGAGCTACTTGACGGAGACCATCGAGACCTGGAGTGGCGCTGAGCAGAGGATTTCTCTTCGTGATCAACCTCGACTGTCAGCGACCTACCAGTTTGGCTTGACTGATGCGGATCAGTACCTTTTCGGCAACTTCGTAGGAAATTTTTCAGGCAAGCATCTCGTGCCGCTTTGGCCATATCAGTCCGAGCTCGCAGCGCCAGTTTCGAGGTTTGATAGCAAAGCCACGGTGACCGATCTGAGCGCATGGGTCGTGCCTGGCTGCCGGGTCATGTTGTCTGACGCTGATATGTGGGAGATCTGCCTCGTTGCGTCAGTTGCCGGGCCGGAGGTGGCCTTCAGTGATTTGGTTAAGAAAAACTATCGAAGCGGCGCTCGCCTTGTGCCTGTAAGTCAGGCCTGGATCAATGATGAGGTCTCGTCCGTCGCTCACGGAATGAATGTCGAAGTGACAGGAGCATCGTTCGATTTCGACGAAGTCGAGCTGCTTCGCCCGGCGCCTGTTGACGACTTCAGTATCTTTAATGATCGGCGAGTACTAGATATTAGGCCCGACCGATCCAGGGACTGCACTCTTCAGTACAAGCGTCTCCGTGAAACCCTTGATCCCAGCATCGGGGCACGATACATCCATGATCGTATCCAGGGTGCCATTAAGTACCTGCAATTTAGCTGGAGATTCTTCGACCCAAAATCCCGGAAGCGATTTGATGACTTTGCTGAACTTGAGCGTGGCGCCCAGGGCGAGTTCTACATCGAAAGCCCTCTAGTTGCTATGCATCTGGTCAAGGATATAGAAGCCCCGACACTTGAGATAACCATTGCTGAAGCCAACTATAAAAACTTTCTAAAGTCCAACACCTTTGCACCTGCTATCGCACTCAAGTTGTATAATGGAACTGTGCTATATCGAAACGTCGACAGTGCGATCCAGGGCCAGGACAGAACCGAAGTGGTTACGCTTCAGGAACCGGTAAATGAAATCAGGATGGAAGATGTCGAGTATATAGCGCCTCTATTTCTTGGTCGTTTCGAGTCGGATGAGTTCGCTCACATTTTCGATACGCCCTCTGACAGCTCAATCACAAAAATAATAAAGCAGCTGATCTATGTTGACTCTGAAATCGATCGAGAGGTCACTCTCACTTAACAAGCCGGTCGAGCTATATCTGTTCGAATTCGGCTCGCAGTTCTTTGCGTATACGTCTGGCTCTAGGCCACACCTTCACACTGATGGTGTTGTCTATGAACCCTTGGCAATGAAACGCGGCAAAGTCCAGAGAACAGCAGAAGACTACAAAAACCAACTAACCATTGATCTTCCTGGTGACTCGCCAGTCCCTTTGCTGTTCCGATCGCACCTGCCCGCTAAGCACGTAAATCTCAAAATTTTCAGATCCCAGCGCGACGACAAGAGCCTGTACGTCAACGTATTCGCAGGAGAAGTGAGCGCCGTAGCTTGGAACAACTCAATTGCGACCCTCACGTGCAACCCTGCCAGCGCTTTGCTTCGGCGTCAGATTCTGCGTTTCGGGTATCAAAGCCAATGTAACCATCACCTGTACGATGACCTCTGCACCCTGGACATAACGCAATACCAAGAAACCCAGACAGTTCTGAAAGTCGAAGGCGGCGGCGCCAAGATCTTTCTTTCAGCACTAAACCATGAGGCTGAATATTACCTGGCAGGTCTTGTCTCGTTTGACGAAACTGACTATCGAATGATCCTGGAAGTAGATCCTGAAGAAAATTCAGTGACGATGATCTCCGGGATGGACTCATTATCAGCAGGTAGCCAAGTCAAACTTGCAAAAGGCTGTGATCGCTCTGCTAAGTCCTGTCAATCTTTCAACAACTTTGACAACTTCTCAGGATGCCTGACGATTCCTGACGAAAACCCATTCCTATAAAACTAAGAAGAAACCCAATGGGCGCATTAGCCATTTTCCAAATCATCATGATGGTTATTGCCGTCGCAATGATGTTTATTAGCAGCAAAGTAAAAGATGACCGCAAACCTGCTGGGTTAGAGGATTTTACTTTCCCGACTGCAGCGGAGAGACCAATTCAAGTTCTGTACGGGACTCGAAAGCTTGGGGGTGCAAACGTTCTCTGGTACGGAGATCTCCGCTCAAAAGAAATTGCTAAGAAAGTGAAATCAGGCTTCTCGTCAAAAAAGATGACGATTGGCTATAAGTACTTTATGGGTGTCCAGTTGGGCATTTGCCATGGCCCTGACGTAACGCTTAAAGAGGTTTGGTTTGACGACGACAAGGCTTGGTCAGGCCGAGTCTCGTCTGGCTCTTTCACCATCAACAAGCCAGACCTGTTCGGTGGTGAAGAGAGCGGTGGCGGTGTCCAGGGCACGGTCAGTTTTTACAGCGGGGGTCTGCTCCAAAAGGCAAATGCGTACCTTCAGCGTGTAGTGGGTGTCGATCTTGTGTCTGGGCTGCGAGGTGTGTGCTACGCAGTGCTAGAACAGTTCTACATTGGCAATACTGAAACGCCCGCCAAGGTCTCCTTCGTCTGCAGCAGATTCCCCAAATCACCCGCTGGCAATACAGCTCTGGAGGTGATCGGTGATGACGCAAACCCGGCTTATGTCATCCATGAATTCCTGACTGACAAACGTTTCGGCGCATCGATTTCGAGCTCAATGGTAGACCTGCCGACGATCGAAGCATGTGCCCAAGCTCTGTACGAAGAGGGCTACGGAGTCAGTGGTGCTGTGGACTCTGCGAAGCAGGCTTCGTCAGTGATCGATGACATTCTGAAAGTCATCAATGGCTCGCTCGTAACCGACGCCGGCAGCGGCAAATTGAAGCTCAAATTGGCTCGCGAAGACTACACAATCGCTGACCTGCCGGCGCTAGACGCAAGCAACATCAAAGGCATCAGCAACTTCAATCGCGGTTCGTTAGACACGGCGGTCAACGAAGTAAAAATCAAGTACATGTCCATAGCGGATGGCTTCACCGAGCGCACGGCAACGGCTCAAAACTTGGGGCTGCGAATCCACAAAGGCGATAGCGACGGCGTCAGCTACGACTTCATGTCCATCTCCTCTGGAGCACTGGCTGCTAAGGTCGCGCAGCGAGAGCTCAGACCGCTTTCGGTGCCGCTGGCCAGCTGTATCGTCGAGTGCAACCGCTCGATGTACGACATTGAAATGCTCGACGTAGTGACATTGGATTGGCCACCCCTTAACGTCTCTGGGTTGGTCATGAGGGTCATGTCTGTCGATGTCGGCAGCCTCAATGACAGCTCCATAAAATTGACGCTCACACAGGACGTTTTCGGTGTTCAAAATACCGTCTATGCGGATGGCGGCGAGCGCACTTGGACAAAGCCAGTGTTCGAGCCGACCGACCCTGTGAGCGTCCAAGTCGTCGAAGCACCAGCAATCTTCAACGAGACCGCAGGCCTGACCCGAGCGTTGATGGTGCTAGCAGAACAGCCAACCGCTGGCCAAGACTTCAAGCTAATAAGCCGCCAGGGCACAGAGTCCTGGAGTGATCAGGGCGTCTATCCGTTCACCCCAGTTTTCCAGCTCAAGGAGTCTCTGTCTGCCAGCCCTGCAACCGTGGCCACCGGCCCGATCATCAGCGGCGACATCAGCCTCCTGGACAACTACAGCCAGAACGAAAATCGCGAAGCCCTGGGCATCCTGTACGTGAACGGTGAATGGCTCAGCTACGAGACTTTCACGATCCTGACCAGCAGCACAGCTCAGCTCAAAAACGTCAGGCGAGCTCTCTTCGGCAGCACCGCAAAAGCACACCTCGTCAGCACGAAAGTCTGGGCCGTCTCCGAAGGCTATGGCATCACTCAAGGACAGTTCACCGCAGGCTCGGCGGTGTACCTAAAGACGCTCGTCAAAACTCAAACCCGTCGCCAAACCGAGCCCGAAGCAACAGAGCGATTCTTTGTCGTCAAAGGCATCAATGACCAGGTGTTCCCGCCTGCGAGAGTGCAGGTGAATGGTGTAGGGGGTGGGGAGATTTCCGGGGTTGCTGAGATTACCTGGCGGTACCGTAGCGGGGCTGCGCAGGAGGTCGCTTTTTACACTGACGATCGTGACCAGGCCTTCACCGGCACCGTTTCTATTGGCGTTTGGTCTGGGGGCGTGAAGGTTGAACAGGTGGACAATTTGACTGGGAATAGCTGGAGGTTTGAGGGCGAGGCCAGTAGTAATGGCGGGGTGTTACGAGACGAGCTGGAGATCAGGGTTAGTACCTACAGCTCGGGGGCTAGCTCAGATCCAGTCGTCGTCAGCGTTACTCGATCTGCGTTGCCCTGAGCTTGGTTATTTTCGTTACGGAGAAATCATTAGAATCCCCGCAGCGCGGGGATTTTTGATTACTTGAGCTTGGCCTGAAGCATGTTGAACATCGCTTTTTTGGCTCTGGACACAAACTCATCCTCAGTTTCGCCAGACTTGGGAAGACCTATCTCGCCTTCCAGCTCGCCAAGGAATTCTCTATCGGTGACGAGCTTTGCTGCCCCTTCGGCAAATTCAGTAGCCTTGGATGCTCCGAAAGCTGTGCCCAGGATAGCCACTGCTGAATCCCTTACTCCAGCTTGCGTCCTTACTGCCAGTGACTCAGAAGCTGGCTCTGTGGAATCTGCTTTGCCATGAACGATATCTGCCAAAGATTTCATTGAGCTGCCCCGGCGTTGGCTTTGAAGAACTCACGGAAGGCCTTATCCATCAAGTCGACGAAAGCCTGGCAAATAGAGTCTCTTTGATCTTGCGATAGAGAAGACCAAATTTGTGAAATGGTACTCCAGATTTTGAATAGGATATCAAGCATGTGTCTCTCCCTGTTGTGCCGATACTAGGTCACCGTATCGGCAAAGTATGTGAATACTTGAGGTGTCTCACACTAGACGCCAATTTCACCTGGGATCGGCTCAAACCAGTTGGCTTTCGTTTCGTGAAGAACATCGACAAGCTCAACTGCATCACAGCCATCCCTCGGCTTAAGTGTGAATGTCATAGGGAAATTTGGTCTGATATTTCCACTTATCGGATGTATGACAATTTTCGTGAATTTACCTGCACCTTCAATCGCGTGAGGCTGTTGCGGCAGTGCTTGAATGCCAGGTGCACCTTCTATCCATGCATACACCTGGTCAACGCTGTTTCTGACCAAAAACATAAACTTCGGATTTGATTCCTGGAGATGTGACGCTTTAACAGTGATCTTCAGCTCTGTCTCTGGCGCGCCCGTCACCTCATAAGTCAGATTTGAAAAAGCAGCGTGCTTAGGAGTGAATTCGGGTTTTCCTGAAATTCGATCTTTGATCTGCTGGATAGTCGTATCTATACCATTTCGATGCATGTCGATATAAGCTTTGTCCATTACGATTGCTGGCAAAGCAACTCCGTCGACTCGCACTGGGACGAAGGTGATCTTACCTTTAGCGGCTTGATGCAATGCGCTCTGCCATTCCAAACCGACCATTCCGCTATTCAGGCTGTTTTCAGTGACAAAGAAAAAGAAGAAGTCGGGGGACGCGAGGCCATCATTCATTTTGCCAATGATGCTGTCCCCTGGCTGGATCGACCAGTCATCGTAGAAAACGGACTCTTGGCCGTAGATCTTCATCAGCTCAACAGCGACAGGCTCTACAACCGGCTTGTCTTGGTAGTTATGACTCAAAAATATGGTAGGCATGGCACATCTCCCTTGTGTCGAATCGCTAATCCTACACCGAGTGATGGCCAGTTGACTGCTAGTGATTCACGGCCAGTATGGGATCCTTCTCCCACGCCTCCGTCAAATCTCGTTCCTGCTCGACCTGCGGCAGTGAAGTCCACCCCGAACGCAGCTGGTAGTAGGGCTCGCCTGGCTTTTTGTCTTCAAATTCGAAATTGGCGCGGATTCCGAACAGTGCCAGCAGGATGGCCATGATTAGCTTGATCGTGGCTTCGAGCTCTTTTTGGTTTTGTACTGCGATGCTGAGACGGATGGCTCGACGATTGCGGGCGCGGAGGACGAGATAGAAAATTCGGACTCGCTTTTCGCGTTCGCTATCTCTTCGAGCAGCTTCTGCCTCAAGGCGGTGAAAGGTTTCGGGGTCATATTGGATACCCTCCTGGGTGGTGAGTTTTTGGAATGTAAGGCGGCTTCGCTTGAGCTTTCTGCCTGAGATGACTGTGCCCTGGTACTCGTATGCAATCCCCGTGGGCTGGCCATCGTTGTTTTTGTTGAAGTGCACGTAGACCCGCTGCTGGCGCAGGAGCTGGATGAGCATGAACATGTCGCCTTGGGCCTGTTGAGTGGCTTCGACGGCGCCTGCGATCTTCGCGATCATTCTGTGCTTGAGAGGGATCGTCCCTTCGCGCTCAGCGGCTTCCAAGGCGTTCCTGGAAATTGCGGTTCCCCAGGTTTCCGTAGGCGATGGGGCTTTGCTTAGGCCGAAGTGATCCTCAATCCTGGAGGTGGAGTCACAGCTGCGGGAGCGCTCGTTGCTGTCCCTCACCATGCTGAACTCTTCATCCAGGCGAATGCGGTTTGCGACGATATGGACATGCTCGTGATCGGTATCACCATGAAGAACAGCGACCCACTTGTTCGTCTCATCAAAGCCGAGGTCGGACAGGTACATCTCGATCGCTGCGCGCCATTGATCGTCGTCCAGATGCTCTCCAGAAGGTAAGGCCAGGATTGCGTGCCATACAGGCTTGATAACCCGGTCGCTGTCGATGGCGTTGTTTCTCAGCTTCTCAACAGAATCAAATTCGGCAATCATCCCTTCAACGTCAATCTTGTCGTGGCCATGGCGAAGTGGATTAGGAGAAAAGCAATTACGCCCGATTGTTCTGATTGTTGTAAGGGCATGCTCATGCTTTCGAAGTCCGAAGATATATTCGATTCGGTTGCGAAATGAACCGATGCCCTTGTCTGTGATTTTTCCAATCATCTTATTATTCTCCAATGCCCAGCAGGCGATTATTTACTTCAAATAACTCCTGGATAACTTGCTCAGGGTCTTCGCCTTTATTGATCAGGCCAGCTATCCGTTGCAGTTCCAAGGAAAGTTGGATATGAGCCAGGGGAATGCGCACCTTACCTGGGACTTTGGAGCAGATCAGGAAGTCGCGAACGAAAGCGCCTGCGGCTTGGTAGCCGGCTTCTTCACACTTGCCCTCAATGATCTCTCGCTCTTTTGCACTCAAGCGGATGATAAGCGGTTTATCTCGGCGTTTGGCAGCATCAAGTGTTGGTCTGCCTTTCTTGTTATTGTTTTTCACGCGCAACCTCCGAAGGAGAGTGAGCAGCATTAAATGTCTATCATAGACACAACTGGCCACCCGTCTATATATGCTTATTATGCAAATGGAGCACAGGCTGGTGGAAGGTTTTTTTGAAAAAAGTTATTGTCTTTTTTGGCTTTGAAAGTGCCTGAAATGGCAACTTGAATACCAGCGTTGGCAACAGAAGTGCCTCAAATGGCCCGATATACTTCCAACTTCGCACTATGTCAATGCGGCATATCATGGTCGTTACTCCCGTCGAGTGCGAACTGGGCGGGATGTCGCTGTACTGGAGTGCGAAATCATGAAAAGTCGCAGGCTAGGAGAGCGAAATGCCCCTGAGTCGCTAACCGTGGCTGCGATAGACCGTCATGTCGCAGATGACCGGAGTGAAGCGCGGCTGTGTCGCACTCGTGTTGAGCGGCACCAGGTACTCTCTCAGGAGATGTATGGGTAGTGCCAGTCTGGAGTGCCACGTATTGGACGCACATAGTGACCATCAGCAGTGCCAGCGACTGGACTGATGCAGAGCCGTGGGAGCGAAAGGGGGCGGTTAGGGGGACGTGAGGGATGCGATGAGTGGTTCTGAAATTGCACACTGAGTGCACACGGGATAGCTTGTAGATCTACGTGAGGCCAGTAAAATCAGGGCTTTCAGGCTGTTTTGTCGATCCCATCCATCATCGGTGCAACGCTGAAGCGGCGGGAGGGTGCAGGGCGGCTGGTCAGCGGCGTTGTGGAGGCTTCGAGAGGCATTTTTAGGTACGCGTAATGTGCTGGTTCGGAGCGCTTGAGGACGCGGTCCAAATCAGCCTTGGAAATTGAGGCCTCAGATTGTACCAGAGTGACGGCGTTGACCCGCAGAACACGATGTCCACGCCCCAGGTGCAGGTTGATTGCCTACAGGATTGTGGCAATCGCCAATCACAGCCTGGGCGCATGGGCACTAGCCAGCCTTGGCCTGACCCCCCTCCAGACCGCTCCTGAACCGCAAGCAGATCCGCGTGCCCTGGGTCGTGAGGTTGTGCAAGCTGGCCTCGCCACCAAACCGCTCCATGATCTGCCGGACCATCACCAAGCCAATCCCCAGGCGACCTTGCTTGGTGCTGTAGAACGGCTTGAACGCCATCATCTCTTGCTGGCGGCTCAGGCCTTGCCCGGAGTCGTCGATGCACAGCAGCAACTGGTCTTCATCCAGCCGAGCAAGGGTCAACACCAGCTTGCCGCCCTCTGGCATGGCTTCGATGGCATTGGCCAGCACGCTGTTGAGCAATTGGCCAAGCAACAGCGCGTTGCTCAACACTGGCGGCGCGCTGTCTGGATTGAAGACGGCTTCGATTCGCGCTTGGCGCAGCTGCGATTCGAACGTGCCCAGGGCCGTGCGCACGGCGCCAACCAGGTCCACCGGCTCGGGTTCGCCGCGCAGGGGGCGTAAACACAGCAGCAGATCATGCAACCACCCCGACATGCGGTCGACCTGGCTGATGATGTCGGTGATGTTGCCGGTCGCGGGTTGGCCGGGCACCACCTGGGCCAGCTCGGCGCTGCTGCGAATGCTTGCCAGGGGATTGCGCAGGCTGTGGGCGACGGCGGTGGACATCTCTACCAAGCCGCCGTAGGTCTTGTTCGCCACCAGTTGATCCTGCTGCGAGGCGAGCAAGCGCGAGGCGCGCCAGACGATCCAGAACAGGCCGAAATAGATAGTCAGCCCGCCGAGCGCAGTGGCGGCCCAGATCAGCTTGTGGCCGCGGTCGATCCGCTCGATCAGGTCGACCGGCTCTTTGTAGATCTCGACCATGGCCAGCACCTTGCCTTGGTCGTCGACCAGGGGGATGTAGTTCTCGACGAAGAACATCTTCGGCGCACGTACGAATTGCTGCTCGGTGCGGCCGGGCTCGACCTCGTTGTAGCGCGCGCTGACCTGGCCATGCGAGGCGAAGGCTTGTTCCAGGGCTGAATCTTCATGCACCTGGCGGCCGATCAGCGCCGGGTTGGTCGACCAGATCACCTTGCGCTCGGGGGAGAAGATGCTGGCCAGCAGCACGTCGGGCAGGTGCGCCAGGTGGTCGAGGAACTCCGAGCGGGCGCGTTCGCGGTTCTTGCCGGTTTCGCCGGTGAGCATGCCGTACTGGGTCGAGGCCAGCACGTCGCCCATCTTCATGCCATCCAGGTCGTGGTGGCGGATCTCGCCGAAGGCCATCGACTGGATGAACTGCGCCGACAGCAAGGCATCGCGCTCCAGGCTTTCATTGACCAGAAACCGCGTCGACAGCGAAGCCAGGCCGATCGCCACGGCGCTGATGATGACGAAGCTGATCAGCGAGAAGCGCCGCATGAGGTTGAATGGCTCGACCGGTCCCGGCTGGGAGAACCGTCGGCGGATGGGCGCGAGCCAGGCTGACAAGGATGGCATCGGGAGACCCCAGGTCGAGAGTTGGGTGGTGCAGGCCCGACGGCAGGGGCGCGCGGGACTGATGGCATTTAGTACCTAGTCTAGGTGCATACCGGCGCAGTGAGGGGATTGCTTGCGGGGTAGAGCAGCCGGTTTAACCACCTCGCAGCAACATCGTGAAAAACCAGGACAACGCCCGACACATTGTCCGGTGCTGCGCCGATTTAAGCGCTGCCATAGTTATTCAAGGGTGGCGCTGGTTGCATGTGCACACAGGCAGGCTGCCGTTGGTCGCTCGAATCCGCTGGAAGGTGGATTCGCTTTCTATTTTGTACGATGATTTTCGTATTGGCAGGGATGGCTATGAAAAATGGGTTCAGGAAGGCCCGGCACGATGTGATCGCTGCGCTGCAGTCCGGTAACTACCTGCATGTTGCGCGTGGCGATATCGAGGTGAAAAACCTGCTAGCGATGGGCGAGGTTACGGCTGAGGTGCTCATTCGCGTTATTCGCTCCTGCAGCGGCGTCCATCACCACTGCAGCCCTCACCACGCCGTGCCGGCCATCGATGTGCACGTGCTCAAGCGCCTGGGGTGGTACATCAAGTTTTATTTCATCGAGCCAGATACCTGGTTCGTCAGTGTTCATCAGTGAGTAACAGATCATGAAGATCTTCTTCGAAGGCGACACCGGCAAGGCGCTCTGTGAGCAGTGCCAGGCACTGGTGCAGATGCGCTATGTGCGTCGCGACGTGCCGTTCAGCGATAGCCAAGGCCAGGCCAAGGACGTGCTGGTGGGGGTATGCCTGGGCTGCGATAGCGTGGTCGCGATCCCGCCGCAATCCACGCCGGCGATTCGCGAGGCGCGCAAGCAGCAGCTCAAGTCGATCGAGGCGCGCCTGCCGGCGGTCTATCTGGATGTACTGGACGCGGCTATGCATGCCGTGAGCAACGATGCGGGGGCCAGCCTGCGCAAGCTGTTCCTCGGCTACTATTTTCATGCTTTGGCTCACGCCCAAGGCGCGGCGGGGCTGCCGGCGGCGCATGCGACGTTCAGTGGTGCGCTGGAGCAGCAACTGCACATGCGTGCACTCGCAACACCAGCGGCCACGCGGCGGCTGTCGATGAAGGTCAATGCCCATGTGGCCCAGGATTACCTGGCGTTGCTGCAGGCCACCCAGATGAGCCAGACAGAGCTGCTCAAGGCCGTGATCGCGCGTATTCAGGCCGATGTACTCGAAGCGCGCGACCCTGCGGTGATCGGCGACTTGCAGCGTCTGGTGCACTTGGCCATTTGAAGTTACCCAGCGGCTGGCTTTGCAAATCGGCCTTGGCGAGTGGCCAGGTCGGTTTCAGGATACGCCTGGTCGTTCGCACGCAACCCCCAGGCGACAGGAGTGCCATGCTGTGAGGATGCCCTTGGACCAGTGCACGTAGATGCACGGCCGCGGGCAAGGAGGTGCCCGCAGACTACGCGCCCGTGACGTGGCCGGTGCACCGCAGCAGAACACGCCGGAGCCAGGCCTGCCCACGTGTAGCCTGGTCCGTGATGCCGAGGTCCGCTGTATGCCTGATCCGACCCTTGAACTGCCCGTGATCCAGCGTGTGCTGGATCACCACCGCGACACCCCCGGTGCGCTGTTGCCGATACTCCATGCTATCCAGGCTGGCAGCGGCTACATCCCCGATGCCGCCGTACCTGAGATCGCCCATGCCCTCAACCTGAGCCAGGCCGAAGTGCGCGGGGTGATCAGCTTCTACCACGACTTCCGCACTTCGCCGCCAGCGCGCCACACCTTGCGCCTGTGCCGGGCCGAATCCTGCCAGAGCCGTGGCGCCGAGGCGCTGGCCGCGCAACTGCGTGAACAGCTGGGGCTTGATGATCACGGCACCAGCGCCGATGGCGCCGTCAGCCTGCGCCCGGTCTATTGCCTGGGCGCTTGCGCTTGCTCGCCAGCGCTGGAACTCGATGGCCAGGTGCATGCCCGGCTTACCCCTGAGCGCCTGCGTACGCTGGTTGACGGCTGCCTGCAGGAGGCCAAGCCATGCTGAAGCTGTTTATCCCCTGCGACTCGGTCGCCCGTGCGGTCGGCGCCGATCATTTGGCCGCAGCCCTGGCCGCTGAGGCTGAGCGTCGGCAAATTGCGCTGCAGATCCTGCGCACCAGCTCGCGTGGCCTGTACTGGCTGGAGCCGCTGGTCGAGCTGGAAAGCGCCGCTGGCCGCTTGGGCTTCGGCCCGGTGGCGGTCGAGGATACGGCCTCGCTGCTCGATGCCCTGGCTACCGATCCCGCCAGCCATCCGCTGGCACTGGGTTTGGTCGAGCAGATTCCATATTTAAAGACGCAACAGCGCCTGCTGTTCGCCCGTGCCGGCATTACTCGGCCATTGTCGCTGGATGACTACCGCAGCCATGGCGGTTTTGACGGGCTGGCCAAGGCGGCGCTGATGGATGGCGCGGATGTCGTCGCTGCGGTGCTCGACTCCGGCCTGCGCGGGCGTGGCGGCGCGGCGTTTCCGGCGGGGATCAAGTGGCGCACCGTACGCGATGCCCCGGCAGGGCAGAAGTACGTGGTGTGCAACGCCGACGAGGGCGACTCCGGCACTTTCGCCGACCGCATGCTGATGGAGGGCGACCCGTTCCTGTTGATCGAAGGCATGATCATCGCTGGCCTGGCGGTGGGGGCGAGCAAGGGCTACATCTATGTGCGCTCGGAATACCCGGACTCGGTTCGGGCGCTGAACGAGGCAGTGCTGCTCGCCCGTGAAGCGGGTTATCTGGACGCCACTGGCAGCGGCGTGGCCTTCGACCTGGAGGTGCGGGTGGGGGCTGGCGCCTACATTTGCGGTGAGGAAACCGCGCTGCTCGAATCGCTCGAAGGCAAGCGCGGGATCGTCCGCGCCAAGCCGCCACTGCCGGCGCTCGAAGGCCTGTTCGGCCAGCCGACCCTGGTGCATAACGTGCTCACCCTGGCCTCGGTGCCGATCATTCTGGCCAAGGGCGCGCCGTTCTACCGCGACTTTGGCATGGGCCGTTCGCTGGGTACCTTGCCGTTTCAGCTGGCGGGGAACGTCCGCCAGGGTGGGTTGGTCGAGCGCGCGTTTGGCCTGACCCTGCGCGAACTGGTCGAGGGCTATGGCGGCGGCACGGCCAGTGGCCGGCCACTGAAGGCTGCGCAGGTCGGTGGCCCATTGGGCGCCTGGGTGCCGCCAAGCCAGTTCGACACACCGCTGGACTACGAGGCCTTCGCCGCCCTCGGCGCGATGATTGGCCATGGCGGAGTCGTGGTCGCCGATGACACCCTGAACATGGCCGGCATGGCGCGTTTTGCCATGCAGTTCTGCGCCGAGGAATCGTGCGGCAAATGCACCCCGTGTCGGATCGGCTCGACCCGGGGCGTGGAGGTGGTCGAGCGCTTGATCGCCAGCAGCGACCCGGCCTATCGCCAAGAGCAGGCCGACCTGCTGCGTGACCTGTGCGACACCCTGCAGTACGGCTCGCTGTGCGCCATGGGCGGGATGACTTCGTATCCTGTGGCCAGCGCTCTCAAGCATTTCCCTGCCGACTTCGGTCTGGCCAGCCCGGAGGCCGCGCAATGATCAATTTCTTCGACCCCGCCAGTGACATCGACCTGGGCACCCCTGCGCGTGATAGCGAGGTACAGGTCAGCCTGAATATCGATGGCCGCGCGATCAGCGTGCCTGCCGGCACCTCGGTGATGCGCGCTGCGGCGCTACTGGGTACCAGCATCCCCAAACTGTGCGCCACCGACAGCCTGGAAGCGTTTGGCTCGTGCCGCATGTGCATGGTGGAAATCGACGGCATGCGCGGCTATCCCGCCTCGTGCACCACGCCGGTCAGCGAAGGCATGGTGGTGCGCACGCAAACCGCGCGCCTGGCTGACCTGCGGCGCAACGTCATGGAACTGTACATCTCAGACCACCCGCTGGACTGCCTGACCTGCTCGGCCAACGGCAACTGCGAGCTGCAGAGCGTGGCCGGCCAGGTCGGCTTGCGCGAGGTGCGTTATGGCTATGCCGGTGACAATCACCTGGCCGAAGCCAAGGATGTTTCCAACCCCTACTTCGACTACGAGCCAAGCAAGTGCATCGTCTGCAGCCGCTGCGTGCGCGCTTGCGAAGACATCCAGGGCACGTTCGCCCTGACTATCAGCGGACGCGGCTTCGACTCGCGAGTGGCAGCGGCGGGTGGCGACAACTTCCTCAATTCCGAGTGCGTGTCTTGTGGGGCGTGTGTGCAGGCCTGTCCGACCGCGACCCTGACCGAGAAGAGCCTGGTGCAGATCGGCCAGCCGGAGCGGGCAGTGATCACCACGTGCGCCTATTGCGGCGTGGGCTGCTCGTTCCGTGCCGAGATGAAGGGCGATCAGCTGGTGCGCATGGTGCCGGACAAGAACGGCGGCGCCAACCATGGCCATGCCTGCGTCAAGGGCCGCTTCGCCTGGGGCTATGCGACCCACCCCGATCGCATCACCACGCCAATGATCCGCAAGCACATCGACGACCCTTGGCAAGAGGTCAGCTGGGACGAGGCGGTCAGCTATGCGGCCAGCGAGCTGCGCCGCATCCAGCTCAAGTACGGGCGCGATTCGATTGGCGGGATCACTTCCAGCCGCTGCACCAACGAAGAGGCCTACCTGGTGCAAAAGTTGGTGCGTACCGCCTTTGGCAACAACAACGTCGATACCTGTGCGCGGGTCTGTCATTCGCCCACCGGCTACGGCCTTAAGCAGACCTTGGGCGAGTCGGCTGGCACGCAAAGCTTCGACTCGGTGATGCTGGCCGACGTGATCCTGGTGATCGGCGCCAACCCCACCGATGCCCATCCGGTGTTCGGCTCGCAACTCAAGCGGCGCCTGCGCCAAGGCGCCAAACTGATCGTCATCGACCCACGGCGTATCGATCTGGTCGACTCGCCGCATGCACGCGCCGAACTGCACCTGCAATTGCGCCCAGGTACCAACGTGGCCATGCTCAACGCCTTGGCCCATGTGATCGTCACGGAAGGGCTGCTCGATCAGGGCTTCGTCGATAGTCGCTGCGAAGCGGCGGAATTTGCCCGCTGGCGCGACTTCGTCAGCCTGGCGGATAACGCCCCTGAAGCGCTCGGGCCGATCTGCGGCGTACCCGCCGAGCAGATCCGCGCTGCTGCCCGGCTGTATGCCAACGGCGCCAATGCGGCCATCTACTACGGGCTGGGCGTTACCGAGCACAGCCAGGGCAGCACCGCGGTGATGGGCATCGCCAACCTGGCCATGGCCACCGGCAACATTGGTCGCGAAGGGGTAGGGGTCAACCCGCTGCGTGGCCAGAACAACGTCCAGGGCTCCTGCGACATGGGCTCGTTCCCGCATGAGCTGCCGGGCTACCGGCACATTTCCAACGAGGGCGTGAGGGCTGAGTTCGAGCAGGCCTGGGGCGTGACCTTGCAGCCCGATCCGGGCCTGCGTATTCCCAACATGTTCGAAGCGGCCTTGGATGGCAGCTTCAAGGCCCTGTACTGCCAGGGCGAGGACATCGCCCAGAGCGACCCCAACACCCAGCACGTCACTGCCGCCTTGCGCGCCATGGAATGCGTGGTGGTGCAGGATATCTTCCTCAACGAGACGGCCAAGTTCGCCCATGTGTTCCTGCCGGGCAGCTCGTTCCTGGAAAAAGACGGCACCTTCACCAACGCCGAACGGCGTATCTCACGGGTGCGCAAAGTTATGGAGCCGCTGGCTGGCAAGGCGGATTGGGAAGCAACCGTGGCCCTGGCCAACGCCTTGGGCTACCCGATGGACTACCGCCACCCGTCAGAGATCATGGATGAAATCGCCCGCCTGACGCCGACCTTCCACCGCGTCAGCTACGCCGAGATCGATCGCCACGGCAGCCTGCAATGGCCGTGCAACGAGGCCGCGCCCGACGGCACCCCGACCATGCACATCGGCCAGTTCGTGCGTGGCAAGGGACGCTTCATGCTCACCGGTTACGTGCCCACCGACGAGAAGGTCAACAGCCGCTATCCGCTGTTGCTGACCACCGGGCGCATCCTCAGCCAGTACAACGTCGGCGCCCAGACCCGGCGCACCGGTAACGTCGCCTGGCACGCCCAGGACCGCCTTGAGATCCACCCAAGCGATGCTGAAAGCCGCGGCATCGTCGAGGGTGATTGGGTCGGCATCGGTAGCCGCGCCGGGCAAACCGTGCTGCGTGCGCAGGTCACTAGCCGGGTCGCGCCGGGGGTGGTGTACACCACCTTCCACTTCCCCGAGTCGGGCGCCAACGTGATCACCACCGACAACTCCGACTGGGCCACCAACTGCCCCGAGTACAAAGTCACGGCGGTGGAAGTGGTGCGCGTGTCGCAGCCTTCGGCCTGGCAGCAGCGCTATCAGGCGTTCAGTGACGAACAACGGCGCTTGCTCAAGGAGCGCCGCCACAGCGACCAACCGGAGACTGCCGAGGTGCGCCGATGAGCGTCGACAATCTGATCAAGATGGCCAACCAGATCGCCCATTACTTCGACAGCGAGCCAGACCGCGCCCTGGCGGTGCAAGGGGTGAGGCAGCATCTGCACAGCTTCTGGGCCCCGGCGATGCGCCGGCAACTGGTCGAGTGGATGCAGGCCAATCCGGGGGAGGGGATCGATCCGTTGGTGCGCGAGGCGCTGGCTTCAGAGACGGTGGCGGCCTAGGTGTTTGCAGGGTGTCATTGGCGGCCCTTCGCAGGCTTACCTGCCAAGGGCCGCGCTCGATCCGAACTAGAACAGCGTCGCCTGCGGCGTCTCCAGCACGATCAATTGCGCCCCCTCGTTGCGCACATTACCCACGGCCTTGCTCACCGCAAACCACTCGAACGCCTCTACCGGCAGGCATTGCTCACGGGCTAACTGCTGCGCACGTTCTGCGGGGAGTTCAGGGTCCAACCAAGCCCGGGCGTGTTCCGGCGCCAGTACCAGTGGCCGGCGATCATGGATATCCAGCATGCCCTGATCGCTGGCGGCTGTGATGATCACAAAGCCATCGCCTTCACTCGGCTCCAGCCCCAGCCGCACCTGGGCCAGCGCCGCCATGAACATCGGTGCCTGGCTTTTCAGGCGAATGAAATAGGGTTGCTTGCGCTTGGGGTCGTGCGGGTCGGTTACCCACTCGTACCAGCCATCGGCCATTACCAGCGCCCGACCCTGCGGCCACAGGGCCTGGAAAAACGTGCCGGTGGTGACTGTTTCGACCCGCGCATTGATCGGCGCCGGCCGTTTGCCAGTGGCCCAGAACGGCGCCCAGCCCCAGTGGCAGGGGTCGATGCGCAGGCCATCTTCGGCCGTGTGCAGGATCAGTACGCGGCTACCGGGGGCGACGTTGTAACGGCCCACTGGGCTATTGTCATAGCCACTGACCACGTCTTGCTCGGCGTCCAGCTCGCGCAGATAGTCGGCCAAGCCTTGGTACTGGACGAAGCGTCCGCACATTGCAGGTCTCCCACTTGTCGAAATTTCCTACGCCGAAATTGACCGAAGGCCCGGCGATCGATTAACTGTATATCCATACAGTTTATTTGCAAGGCTGGCTCATGACTTCCATTCTTGGCCCGATCGCTTCAGGCGGCAGTGCGCTGCCGCGCTATCTGTTTCGCGTGCCGGCGGGGTTTCCCTCGCCCGCTGCGGACCACATGGAGCAACCGATCTCACTGGATGAGCTGTTCAACCTGCGCGCACCGCATATGTATCTGGTCAGGATAGACGGCGACAGCATGCAAGGCGCTGGGATCTTCGACGGCGACCTGGTGCTGGTCGATCGCTCGATCGAGGCCCACCACGGCCACATAGTCATCGCTGCCGTCAATGGCGAGCCGCTGTGCAAGCGCTTGCACAAGGTTGCTCGGCAGGTGTCGCTGCATTCGGAGAATCCCCGTTTCGCGCCGCGTTACATCCTTGAGGGCGACGAGTTGACGATCTGGGGCGTGGTGACCTTCAGTGTGCGTAGCCATGACCCAAAAGCCTGAAGTGGTGTTCGCCCTGATCGACTGCAACAGCTTCTACGCCAGTTGCGAGCGGGTGTTCCGCCCAGACCTGCGGCGCACCCCGATTGTGGTGCTGAGCAACAACGACGGTTGTGTCATCGCCCGCAGCGCCGAGGCCAAGCAGTGGGTGAAGATGGGCCAGCCGTATTTTCAGGTCAAGGACGTGCTGCGCCGCCATGGGGTGGTGGCGTTCTCCTCCAATTACGCACTGTACGGCGACATGAGCCAGCGGGTGATGACCGTGATCGAAGGCATGGTCCCGGCGCTGGAGGTGTACTCCATCGATGAAGCGTTCGCCGACCTCAGCGGCGTGCCTGGTGACCTCAAGCGCCTGGGCCGCGACATCCGCGAGCGGGTGCTGCAATACACCGGTATTCCGGTCGGCGTGGGTATCGCTGGTACCAAGACCTTGGCCAAGTTGGCCAATCACGCGGCCAAGCGCTGGCAGGAGCAAAGCGGCGGGGTGGTGGATTTGCGTGACCCGGGCCACCGTGACTGGGTATTGAAAAGATGTGAAGCCGCAGATGTCTGGGGCATCGGCCCGCGCATGGCGGCTCACCTGCGCGGCCTGGATATCCGCAGCGCGTGGGATCTGGCCCAGGCGGACCCGCGCAGCCTGGGCCAGCAATTTAGCGTGGTCATTGAAAAGACCGTCCGCGAGCTTGCCGGTACGCCATGCCTGGCGCTGGAGGAGGTGGAGCCGCCACGCCAGGAAATCTGCTGCAGCCGCATGTTCGGCAAACGCCTGACTGAACGTGCGCCAATCAGGCAGGCGGTGGCCAGTTATGTCATGCGTGCCAGCGAAAAACTGCGTGCGCAACAGTCCCTGGCGCGCAAGCTGCGGGTGAGCATTCGTACGGGCATGTTCAACCCCGACGAAGCCAAGTATGCCAATGGCGTGGTGGTGCAGTTGCCTTACCCCACCGATGACGTGCGCCTGCTCACCGGCATGGCCATCGAGGCGCTGGACAGGGTGTTTCGCGAGGGCTTTAAGTACAGCAAGGCCGAGGTGTTGCTGCTGGAGTTGTGCCAGCGCGGGGAGTACACCGATGACCTGTTCGCCGCCTCGCAACCGCTCAAGAGCGGGCGGCTGATGAGCGTGCTCGATGGGGTGAATGGGCGCTGGGGCAGTGGGACCTTGCGGCCCGCTGCAGTGCCGGCGCTGCCCGACTGGGGGATGCGCCGGGAGTTGATGAGCAACAGCTTCACCACGCAGGTTTCTGGGCTTTGGCAGGTGAGATGATGGACGTTTGAGTTAGCGCATAGAGCTTTGCTGGGTTGGTGCCGGCCTCTCGCCCATTACAGGTGCAGCGGCGATCTTTAGCAACACGCCAAGCCTGTGGGAGCGGGCTTGCCCGCGAAGAGGCAGGTACGAACTTACCGACTTCAAATCGCCCGCTGATTCACCCGCGCCGACAACTGCTCGGCACTTTCCTTGCGCTCCGAGTAGCGGTCCACCAACTCCGGCGCATGATCGCGCAGCAAGCGGGTGAACTTGACCAGCTCCTCCATCACATCCACCACCCGGTCGTAGTACGGCGAGGGCTTCATCCGGTCGTGCTCGTCGAATTCCAGGTAAGCCTTGGGCACCGAGGACTGGTTGGGGATGGTGAACATGCGCATCCAGCGGCCGAGCACGCGCAATTGGTTGACTACGTTGAACGACTGCGAGCCGCCGCACACCTGCATCACCGCCAGGGTCTTGCCCTGGGTCGGGCGAACGGCGCCAAGGCTGAGCGGGATCCAGTCGATCTGCGCCTTGAACACCGCCGACAGCGCGCCGTGACGCTCGGGCGAGCACCAGACCTGCCCTTCGGACCACAGCACCAGATCGCGCAGCGCTTGCACCTTGGGGTGGTCGAGCGGAGCGTCGTCGGGCAACGGCAGGCCGCTAGGGTCGAAGATGCGCGTTTCGGCACCGAAGTGCTCCAGCAGACGCGCAGCTTCCTCGGTCAGCAGGCGACTGAACGAGCGTTCGCGGGTCGAGCCGTACAGCAGCAGGATGCGCGGCTTGTGGCTGCTCGATTGGCTCAACTGCGGCGGGGTATCGAATAGGCTCAGGTCGAGATTGGGCAAGTCAGGGTTCATCGGGCCTCCAGATCAAAGTGTGCCAATGCGTTGCAGTTCAGCCTTGAGCGCAGCAGGGTCGAGCTGGGCGAAAGGCAGGGCGAGGAAGGCGCGGCAGCGCGTCTCGATGCGCGCCAGGGTGGCGCGGAAGGCGGCGTCGATGGTCGCCTCGTCGCCTTGCACCTCGGAAGGATCTTGCAGCCCCCAATGCGCTTTGAGGGCAGGGCCGAAGTACACCGGGCAGGTTTCACCGGCGGCCTTGTCGCAGACGGTGATGACGATATCCGGTGGATTGTCGGCAAACGCCTCGTTGCCTTTGCTGGCCAGGCCGGCAGTGGCGATACCGGCCTGCTCCAGGGTGAGCAGGCTACGTGGCAGCACCTCGCCCTTGGGAAAACTGCCGGCGCTCACGGCGCTAAAACCCTGTGGCGCCAGGTGATTGAACAGGGCTTCGGAAAGAATGCTGCGGCAGCTGTTGGCCGTGCACATGAACAAGATACGCATGCGGGACTCCAGTGATCAGACGCTCAGGCGCAAGGCCAGGGCCGAAAGGGTGATAAGCAGGACGGGCAGGGTCAGCAACAGGCCGACCTTGAAGTAGTAGCCCCAGGTGATACGCACGCCTTTACGGGCCAGCACGTGTAGCCAGAGCAGGGTGGCCAGGCTGCCGATGGGGGTGATCTTCGGTCCCAGGTCGCAGCCGATGACGTTGGCGTAGATCATCGCCTCGCGCACCACCCCGTGGGCGTCGCTGGCATGAATCGACAGGGCGCCGATCAGCACGCTGGGCAGGTTGTTCATCACCGACGAGAGCACCGCCGAAATCAGCCCGGTGCCCAGGGTCGCGGCCCACAGGCCATGTCCGGCCAGAGCATCGAGGACGCGGGCCAGGGCGTCGGTCAGCCCGGCATTCCTCAGGCCATAGACCACCAGGTACATGCCCAGCGAGAACACCACGATCTGCCAGGGTGCTTCGCGCAGTACCCGGCGAGTTGAGATCACATGGCCGCGGGCGGCGACGGCGAACAGCACCGCCGCGCAGACCCCGGCCACGACGCTGACCGGGATGCCCAGCGGCTCAAGGATGAACAGACCCGCGAGCAGGCCGACCAGTACCACCCAGCCCACCCGGAAGGTCGCTCGGTCGCGGATGGCCAGGGCAGGGTCTTTCAATTCGTCCAGTGCGTAGTGCGCCGGAATGTCGTGGCGAAAGTACCAGAGCAGCACCAGCAAGGTTGCCGCTACCGCCGCCAGGTTCACCGGCAGCATCACTGCTGCGTACTGGTTGAAACCGATGTTGAAGTAATCCGCCGAGACGATGTTGACCAGGTTCGACACCACCAGCGGCAGGCTGGCAGTGTCGGCGATAAAGCCTGCGGCCATGACGAAGGCCAGGGTCGCAGCAGGCGAGAAGCGCAGGGCGATCAGCATCGACATCACGATTGGCGTGAGGATCAACGCCGCGCCATCGTTGGCGAACAGTGCCGAGACCGCCGCGCCGAGCAGCACGATGAAGGCGAACAAGCGCCGGCCATCTCCGCGAGCCCAGCGGGCCACATGCAGCGCCGCCCATTCGAAGAAGCCAGCCTCATCCAGCAGCAGGCTGACGATGATGATGGCGATAAAGGTAGCGGTGGCGTTCCAGATGATCGCCCACACGGCGGGGATGTCGTGCAGCGACACTGCCCCCACAAGCAAGGCGAGCAGGGCGCCGATGCTGGCGCTCCAGCCAACGCCCAGGCCTTTGGGCTGCCAGATGACCAGGATCAGGGTGAACACGAAGACGGCGGCGGCTATCAGCATGGCATTAGGCTCGGCGTGGCATTAGCAGCAGGTGGCGCGTGCGGGGCGGCCAGCCATGGTCTGCAGGCGGGCGCTGTCGGCTTCGAGCCAGGCGCTGTTGGCGTGCAAGGTGGTGCTCAGCACGGTATGGACCCAGGCTGGCAGCGCAGGGTTAAGGCGGTAGTACACCCACTGGCCTTGGCGACGGTCGAGCAAGATACCGGCACTGCGCAGCTGCGCCAGGTGGCGGCTGATCTTGGGCTGGCTGTCGTTCAGCGCGCACATCAGCTCGCAGACGCACAGCTCGCCTTGCTCGACAATCAGCAGGGTGGCGCGAGCGCGAGTCTCGTCGGCGAGGGATTTGAAGAGCTCGGGAGGCGTGAGGGGAGTCATAGGTATATATGTAAATTCGAATATACGGATTTGCATATATTAGTCAGGCCTTGCTGCTATCAGCAAGGGTCTTGTGCCGGCAATGCCGCGCGAGGCAGGTAAGCAAAGTTCCCCGCGCAATCTGTAAATTTCGTAAATAAGATTTAAACCTATTTGAGAATCATTATATTCACCGTCCCATTGGCCCCCAAGCTTGCTTGTGAGGCCGGTGGGCGTGAGTCTTCCGGTTTCCTGGTGCTGGGCGTGGCCTTCGTCCATGAATCAGGAGATGTGTCGATGCAATCCAGAACCTCACCCAACGGCCTGGCCCTAGCCTTCGTAGCGCTGGCCTCGCCGGCCATGCTTGCGACTGCGGCCAACGCCCAGGAGCAGCGGTCTGCCGAGGTGCTGGAAGTGCCGGTAGACAGCAATGCGCTGGTGATCCAGGACACTCTGGTAACCGCCGAGCGTGAGGCCCGCCAGGCCCTGGGTTCGTCGATCATCACTGAAGAAGACATCAAGCGTCGCCCGCCCGCCAATGACCTGTCCGACATCATTCGCCGCGAGCCTGGGGTCAACCTGACCGGCAACAGCGCCAGCGGTGCGCGCGGCAACAACCGCCAGATCGACCTGCGCGGCATGGGCCCGGAAAACACCCTGATCCTGATCGACGGCAAGCCCTCCAACGCCCGCAACGCAGTGCGCTACGGCTGGAACGGCGATCGTGACACCCGCGGTGAAACCAACTGGGTACCGGCCGAGGCGGTCGAGCGCATCGAGATCCTGCGGGGGCCGGCAGCGGCGCGTTATGGTTCGGGGGCCATGGGCGGGGTGGTCAACATCATCACCAAGCGTCCCACCGACGAGCTCAAGGGCAGCGTCAACTTCTACACCCAGATGCCTGAAGACAGCGCCGAGGGCGTCAGCCGCCGGACCAACTTCAACCTCAGTGGCGGACTGACCGATAACCTCGGCTTCCGGGTCTACGGCGGCTTGGCCAAGACCGATGCCGATGACCTGGACATCAACGCCGATCATGCTGGCAGTTCGACGGTTGCCGGCCGCGAAGGCGTGCGCAACAAGGACATCAATGGCCTGCTGAGCTGGAAGCTCAACGATGAGCACCGCGTGGAAATGAGCGCCGGCTACAGCCGCCAGGGCAACATCTACGCTGGCGACACCATGAACAGCAACGGTGGTGGCAACCCTGAACTGATCGCCGACTTGTATGGTCATGAGACCAACGTGATGCAGCGCAATACCTACGACCTGACCCACCTGGGCGACTTCAGTTGGGGTACCAGCAAGACCGTGCTGGCCTACGAGTACGTCCGTAACTGGCGCCTGAACGAAGGCCTGGCCGGCGGCCCGGAAGGTGCGATCAATGACAGCGGCGCGGCCATGTCGCGACTGCGCAACACCCGCCTGAGCAGCGAAGTGAACCTGCCGTTTGCCATGGGCAGCACCGAGCACGTGCTGACCCTGGGCGGCGAATACCTCTACGAAACCCTCAATGACCAGGGCTCGTTCCGGCCGCAGAGCTTCGATCCGAGCGGTAACGGCAACAACGTCATCAATGGCTTCGACCGTAGCGACTCGAAGATGTCGGCCAAGAGCTATGCGCTGTTTGTCGAGGACAACATCATCGTCGGCGACACCACCGTCACCCCGGGCCTGCGTCTGGATCACCACGAGGAGTTCGGTGACAACCTGAGCCCAAGCCTGAACCTGTCGCACAAGTTGACCGACCACCTGACCGTCAAAGGCGGCATCGCCCGGGCCTACAAGACGCCGAACCTGTACCAGTACAACCCCAACTACCTGCTCTACAGCCGTGGTCAAGGGTGCAGCGTGCAGCAGACCAACTCCGGAGGTTGCTACCTGCAGGGTAACGCCGACCTCGAGCCGGAGATCAGCGTCAACAAGGAAATCGGCCTGCTCTACGACCGTGGCACCTGGCGTACCAGCGCGACCTACTTCCGCAACGATTACAAGAACAAGATCATCGGCGGCACCGATGTGCTCTACGCCATCAACAACGGCCGCCGCGTGACCCAGTTCGAAAACGCCGGTGAAGCGCGGGTCGAAGGCATCGAAGGCAACTTCTTCATGGAGTTGACCCCAAGCCTGGACTGGAACACCAACCTGACCTGGATGCTCGACAACGACAACCGCGAAACCGGTGAGCCGCTGTCGGTGATTCCTGAGTACACCGTCAACACCACCCTGGACTGGCGTGCAACCGACAAGCTGTCGTTCCAGGTCGCCGGCACCTACTTCGGCAAGCAGAAGTCGCCGACCTACAACTACCGCACCCAGCAGAGCTACGACCAGGACGCCCAGCAGGACGTCGAAGCCTACGGCCTGGTGGATATCAGCACCGGTTACAAGTTCAACCAGAACTATGACGTGCGGGTTGGGGTGAACAACGTCTTCAACAAGCAGATCCTGCGCGGCGGCAATGCCAGCAGTGCGGGGGCCAATACCTACAACCAGCCGGGGCGTGCGCTGTTTGCCTCGCTGAACATCTCGTTCTGATCATCGCTAACGGGGGCCGCCTTGCGGCCCAATCGTGGGGCAAGCCCGCTCTAATGCCAACCGCAATTATCGGGCTGGCGTGGGAGCGGGCTTGTCTCGCGATTGGGCTGCACGGCAGCCCCTCTCATGCTTAAGAGGAACCTCTGATGAGTGAATCCCCCGCCTGGTTGCGCATCCTCTCGCGCAGCGCCGCAGCCCTGCTTGGCGGCTATGCCTTCAGCTACGCCGCTACTGCCTGCCTGGCGCGGATCCTGCCGCTGTCGCCTGCCGACGCGGTATTGGTCGCCACACTCCCGGCCTTCATTTTCTACACCCTGGCAATCCTCTGGGCCTTCGCCAGCCGTGACGCGCTGCGTGCCTGGGTGCCATTGGCGCTGGCCGCGCCGTTGATGCTGATCGGCTTCTGGCCACAGGCACTAGGGTGGCTGGCATGAAAAACACCTTCACCCAATCGATGGCCTGGCTGCACACCTGGGCCGGGCTGATCTTCGGCTGGCTGTTGTTCGCCATCTTCGTCACCGGCACCCTGGCGGTGTTCGACAAGGAGCTCAACCACTGGATGCAGCCGGAAATCCCGGCCACCGAGGTGTCCCAGGCCGATGCCGCCACGCGCGCCATCGCCTACCTGCAGACTCATGAACCGAACGCCGGCAACTGGGGCATCAGCCTGCCTACCGAGCGTGCTCCGGGGCTGAGGGTGTCTACTGGCGATCGTCGACATGGCGTGGGCGTGCAGCTCGATCCGCAGACGGGCGAGCCGATTGCGGTACGCGACAGCGTCGGCGGCAACTTCTTCTTCCGCTTTCACTTCACCCTGGATTTGCCGCGCAACTGGGGCATCTTCGTCGTCGGTGCATTGGCCCTGGTGATGCTCGCCGGGTTGATCACCGGCATCGTCATCCACAAGAAGATCTTCAAGGAGTTCTTTACCTTCCGCCCGGACAAGGGCCAGCGCTCGTGGCTGGATTTTCACAATGCCAGCGCCGTGTTGTTGCTGCCGTTTCATTTGATGATCACCTACACCGGCCTGGTGATATTCATGCTGATCTACATCCCGGCTGGCGTGGACGCGCTGTTCGAGGGTGATACTCGGGCGTACTTCCAAGCCCAGGGCAATGCGCGCATGGAACAACCACGCCGGCTGGCCAAGCAACCGGGTGAGCTGGTCGATGTCGCGCCGTTGCTGGCCCAGGCCCAAGCGCGCCTGGGGCCGATTGGTGGGCTGAACATTCGCAATCCCAATACTGCAGGTGCGCGCATCGAGATCCGTCCGGTGCTGGGTAATCGCATCGCCCTGACCAAGGGCAACGCAATGGTATTCGATGGTGTCAGCGGCAAGCTGCTCAGTGATGTCCCTGAGCTACGCCCGGCACCCCTGACCCAGCGGGTGATGGCCGGCCTGCATTTCGCCCAGTTCGGCGGCTACCCGATGCGCTGGTTGTACTTCATCTGCGGGCTGGTTAGCTGCGCGATGATTGCCAGCGGATTGGTGCTGTTCTGCGTCAAACGCGGGCGCAAGTACGCCAATGCCAATGCCGATGCCTCGGCGCGCCGCTGGTATCGCGTGGCTGAAGTGTGCAACGTCGGCTTCATTGCCGGGCTGTTGCTGGCGTGCGTGGGCCTGTTGTGGGCTAGCCGCCTGTTGCCGGCGGAGCTGGCGCACCGTGAAGCGTGGGAAGTGCGCAGCTTCTTCGGCCTATGGTTGCTGGCGTTGTTGCATGCCGGCGTGCGTCCGGCCAAACGCGCCTGGATCGAGCAACTGGCGCTGAGCGCGCTGCTGTGCGCCGGACTGGGCGTGCTGGGTATGCTGGCAGGCGCAGCGGATAGCCTGCGCATCGGCGTCGAAGTGACGGGGCTGGTGCTCGGCCTCGGCCTGGCCCTGGCAGCCTGGCGAGTCGCTCATCCCAAGCCTGCGCCGGTCAGGGCCAGGCGCCAGGTGGAGGCTCAGGCATGACGATGATTATCGGCAGTGTGCTGTTCGCCTATGCCGGCATGCTCGGGCTGTGCCAGGGGTTGGAGCGACATTTCAAGCAGGTGTGGAACCGACCCTGCCCGCGCAGCCTGCGCCTGGCCCTGCGCGCAGCGGGCTGGTTGGGTTTGGCCATCAGCTTGCTGTTGTGTGCCCAGGCCTGGGGCTGGGCGATGGGGCCGGTGGCGTGGTTTGGGGTGATTTCGCTGGCGGCGATGGTGCTGGTGATACTGTTGCCCTATTGGCCCAAGCTGGCGGTGGGGCTGGTGGCGGCGGTGCCGGTGTGGGGTGGTTTGCAGATGTTGATATGAGCCAAGCTTTTTCAGCTCAGGCGGCCTCTGCGCGGGTAAACCCACTCCCACAAGATCTCAGCGGTGATTCTTGTGGGAGCGGGCCGCAGCGGGCAGCGCCAGTGCCAGAGTCTTAACTGACGGTCACCTTGGCAAACGCCTCGCGGAACCTGAGCATATCCTGCTCATTCCCGACACTGACCCGCACCCAGTTCGGCCAACTCGGCCAGACCCTGCCAATCAATACCCCCTCCTTGGCCAGACCCTCGATCACCGGCTTGCCCGGCCCCCGCAGGTCGATCATGAAGCAGTTGGTTTGCGAAGCGGTGCAGCGCCAGCCGCGCTGGTTGAGCCAGGCGATGGTGGCATCGCGCAGGCGGGCATTTTCGGCCTTGCGCTCAGGCACCAGTTGGCGGTCGTGCAAACTGGCCAGCGCGCCGAGCAGGGTAGGCGCCGCAGCGACGTTCTCGCCATCATAGACTTCCAGGCGCTGCAACAAAGACGCCTGGCCGATGGCCAGCCCCAGGCGTGCACCGGCCATGCCGTAGAGCTTGGAGAACGTCCGCAGGACCAATAACTCGGGGTGCTCCTTGACCAGGTCGATGCAGCTTTGGGCATCGCTGAAGTGAATGTACGCCTCATCGACCAGCACCACGCTGCCCTTGGCCTTGTTTGCCAGCAAGCGCTCGATGTCGCGACGCGGGGTGAGGGTTCCGGTGGGGTTGTTGGGGTTGCACAGGTAGATCAGCCCGGGCGCCTGGTCGGCGGCCAGCATGGCTTGGATGTCATGCGCATGATGCCGATCCAGGGCAACCCGATGCACCTCGGTGCCGCGGCTCAAGGCCGCTTCGACCGGGGCTTCGTAGGAGGGCTCGGGCACCACCAGGCTGCTGGCGCCAGTGAAGGCCATTACCGCATGTTGCAACGCCAGCTTCGAGCCACAGAACACTTGCACCTGATCCGCCTGCAGAGCGTTCTGCGCGGCGAATTGGTCGATCAGGCGGTACTGCGCGTCGTAGGGATAGCGGCCGCATTGCTCGATGCCCTCGCGCATCGCCTGGCGCGCGGCGCTGCTCGGGCCCCATGGGCTTTCGTTGAAGTTGATGCGCACCGGGCGGGTGGCGGCAGGGGTGCCTGGCGAACGTGGTGCGGCCCAACTCATTTGGCCGAGCAGCGGTAGGGCCATGCCCAGGCCCACCAACGAGCGACGCGTCATATCGGTCATGCTTCGTCTTCCCTGTTGTCATTGGTTAAATGAGGGACGAGAGCAGGGGTCGCTGATTAATAGTGGCACTTGGCTTTGCAGGCGCTAGCGCAGCACCCCTTGCTGCGCCAGCCACTGTTCGAAGCACTCGAAGGTGGCGATTGCCGCCTGCACTGTGCGCGTTTGATCCTCGGCGCCACTTGGCGCCTGCTCGAGCCGTTCGAGGAAGCTGCGCCAGCGCGCGCCCGTCAGTGGGCCGTAGACATCGAGAAAGCCTGCGCCGCTGTCTGCGCCAAGGGCCAGGCGTTCGGTCATCGCCCGCTTGAGTACCTGGCCGCCGAGGGTCGAGCCTTCAACCACATACATCACCCCCATGGCACTGGCTTGATCGCTGATTTGCGGTAGCGCTCGACACAGCGGCAGGGTGTCGATCTGGGCGCGGGTCATCGCCAGTGCCAGCAGGTCGGTGACCAGTGTTGGGGTCTTGACCCGCTCGCATTCTTGATAAGCGCCGAGCAGTGCTTCCAGCGGCGCATGAAAGCCGAAATAAGCCTGCATCAGGCGCCGATAGGCCGCCCGGTCGAAGCCAGCGGAAAAAAACGGCAGGCGGGCTTCCAAGCGCTTGTGGCAGGTGTGCGTACCCTCGCGCAGGGCGAGCAGCAGAGGGCTGGAGTAATGGCTGGCAGTGGCGGACATCTTGGGCTCTTGCGGTGAGGTGCCAGAGTTGGACTGGCGAACCTGGCGCGGCGTTCCTGCTACGCGACAGGGTTGGCGAAAAACAGGCATGCTAACGCATCTGCGCGTTTTCTTTCGAAGAGGATACCGGTGAAAGCCGTCCGCCTGACCCTGATATGCCATGGCCTGACCGAGGCTCAGAAGAGCGGGCGCTTGGCCCACCCTGAGGATGCCGTGCTGGCGTTAGCCGAACCGCTGGAGATGGCCGCTGCAGAGGTGCAGGTGCTGCGCGCGCCTGAACGCAGGGCAAGTGAAACGGCAGCTTGGCTGGCCGCCCAGGCCTCTATCGAACCTGCGCTGGCTGACTGCGATCTGGGCAGTTGGCAGGGCCTGGCGCTAAAGCAGTTGCAGCTTGAGCAGCCCGAGGCCCTCGCACAGTGGCTGCAAGATCCGTATAGCGCCCCGCATGGCGGCGAGTCGATCGCGCAGCTGGTGGAGCGGGTCGGCGCCTGGTTGGCCGGCTTCGATGGGCCAGGACAGTGGCTGGCGGTGACCCATCCAATGGTCATTCGCGCGGTGCTGGTGCAGCTGCTCGGTTGCCCGTTGGCGTCGTTCCAGCGCATCGATGTGATGCCGCTGTCACGCCTGGAGTTGAGCTTCACCGGGCAGTGGCGGCTGCGTCTGAACTGAACGGCAGTTGGCTCAGAACGCCAGCTTGTAGCCGATCATCAGCAGCATGGCCGCCAGGCACGGGCGCAATACGCTGTCGGAAATACGTCCGGTGAGGTGGCTGCCCAGGTAGATGCCAGGCAGCGAACCGAGCAGCAGGTAGCCCAGCAGCGACCAGTCCATGTTGCCCATGCCGGCGTGGCCAAGGCCTGCGACCAGGGTCAGCGGCACGGCGTGGGCGATCTCGGTGCCGACCAGGCGGCGGGTGACCAGGAACGGATACAGCAGGAACAACGCCACGGTGCCCAGGGCACCGGCACCAATCGAGGTGAGGGTGACCATCACGCCCAGCACCACGCCGGTGAGCACGGTGAGGATGTTCAGGTTGCGGTCGCTGAGGTGGTAGTGGTCACCGGCGTGGCGGTTGGCAAAGGCTTGCAGGCGCGACTTGAACAGAATCGCCAGCGCAGTGAGGATCAACACGACCGCCAGGCCTTGCTTGATCACCGCGTTGAGCGCCGAGGTGTCGGCATGCAGGGTGCTGAGGAACCACAGGGTCAGGGCCGCCGCAGGTACGCTGCCCAGGCTCAGCCAGCCGGTGATCTTCCAGTCGATGTTCTTGTTGCGCCCATGCACCCAGACGCCACTGGCCTTGGTGATGGCGGCGTAGAGCAGGTCGGTACCCACGGCGGTAGCGGGGTTGACGCCAAACCAGAGCAGGATCGGGGTCATCAGCGAACCTCCGCCGACGCCGGTCATGCCAACGATGAAGCCCACAACCAGTCCCGCAATGGTGAAACCGAAAGAACCTACATCCATACGCTACTCGACTGCCCAACTTGCCCGTGATCGGATGGCTGCCAGCATATAGATTTTTTTATAGCCAAATAGACTTGTTCGTTATTAGGTTATAACTGTTGGCCCAGGCGATCAGCGATCGGTCATCACCACCATCACATGCGCATCGCCGCCATCCTCGCTCTCGGACAGGTAGATATGGCCTACCTGGCTGTCGAAATAAGCGGTCTGCTGCGGACCGATACTCACCGCCTCGCCGGTCTCGAATTCAATCCGCACGCGGCCGCTCAGCACCACTGCGAATTCCTGCCCGGGGTGGCGGATAAAATCGTCGAACTGGCCGCGTTCGCGGGCGATGATGCGCGCATAGGCCGGGGTCATGCGTCGTTCCGGAAATGCCCCGGCGATCGGGTAATAGTCGTAGGTGCCGGTGGAGTAGCCTGCGGCGTCTGGGATCGAGTCGACCACCACGGTCGCCGGCGACGGCGCATTGACCTGGCCGCTGGCGCGAAACAGCTGGGCGATATCGACATTCAACGCGCGCGCCGCGGCAGCCAGTTTCTCGTAGCTGACCGAGACCTGTGCCAGTTCCATCTTCGATAGCGTCGAGACCGGTACGCCGCTGAGTTCAGCCAGTTGCTTGAGGGTTAGCTGGCGGGATTTGCGCACTTGCCGCAAGCGTGCGCCGACTTCGCCGCGATCAAGCAGGGGTAGGGCGCGGGAGCGCTCTGGGGCAGGCGTTTGGTCGGCGGGCATTGGGGCTCTCATCGGCGGCGTTGGTCGAACATCTTACCTTGGACACTTGCAGGATCGTAAATTCTCATATATTAGAATTCTCATAAATGATAATTATCGTGACGAGAGCCTGCATGACCCAGATCTACGACACCCTGATCATCGGCGCCGGTATTGCCGGCGCCTCTGTTGGCTACCGCTTGGCTGGCCAGCGCAAAGTCCTGCTGCTCGAGCGAGAGGCGCAGCCTGGCTATCACTCCACCGGGCGCTCGGCGGCGATGTTCATGGAGGCCTACGGCACCCCGCAAATCCAGGCCCTGACCCGCGCCAGCCGGGCGTTTTATGAGGCGCCGCCGGAGGGCTTCTGCGAGCATCCGCTGCTCGAACCTCGCGGCTGCCTGTATGTCGCCAGCGTGGAACAGCGCGACCTGCTCGAGGCGACCTACGCACAGAACCTGGCCAATGGCACCCAGGTCAGCTTGCTTGATCGCGACGGCGCCCTGGCCCTGGTGCCGAGCCTGCGTAGCGAGATTCTCGCAGGCGCGGTACTTGAGCCCGGCGCGATGGACCTCGATGTACATACCTTGCACCAGGGCTTTCTGCGTGGTTTGCGCCAAGCGGGCGGTGAGCTGCGCTGCAACGCTGAGTTGGTCCAGGCGCACTTCCTGGATGATCTATGGCAGGTCGAGCTGGCCGATGGCAGTTGTATCAAGGCGCGGCAATTGGTCAACGCCGCTGGTGCTTGGGCCGATCAGGTTGCTGAGCAATGTGGCGTGGCCAAGGTCGGCTTGCAGCCTTGCCGGCGTACTGCCTTCACCTTCCCCGGGCCTGCGGCGCAAGACTTCGCCCGTTGGCCCGCGGTGATCGGCGTCGACGAAAGCTTCTACTTCAAGCCCGATGCCGGCCAGCTGCTCGGCTCTCCGGCCAACGCCGACCCGGTCCAGCCGCAGGACGCTGCGCCAGAAGAGCTGGACCTGGCGCTGGGCATCTACAACATCGAAGCCATCACCACCCTTGAGATTCGTCGCCCCAGCCACAGCTGGGCGGGGCTGCGTTCATTCGTGGCCGATGGCGATCTGGTGCTTGGCTTTGATCCAGGCATGCCGAGGTTTTTCTGGCTGGCGGCACAAGGTGGCTACGGCATCCAGTCGGCGGCGGGCGCCTCACGCCTGGCGGCCGACCTGCTGCTGGGCCAGCCGATCTGCACCAGCTTGACCACCCAGGGGGTAGTGCCTGAGCTGCTGTCCCCTGCACGTTTTCAGCAACCGTAACCAGGAGCTTGTCATGAGCAATGAAATCCAGCGTTTTCCGAGCAGTTTGCCGTTTCCCTTCTCCCGTGCAGTCAAGGCTGGAGGCTTTGTGTTCCTCTCGGGCCAAGTGCCGATGACCCCCGGCGGTGAGGTAGTGCGCGGCGATATCCAGGCCCAGACCCGCGCGGTGTGCGAGCGTATTGGCGAGAGCCTGGCCGCGACGGGTGCGCGCTTCGACCAAGTGGTGAAGGTGACCGTGTGGCTGTCGGACATGAGCTACTTCGCCGGCTTCAACGAGGTGTACAAGGCGTTCTTCGGCGCGGCCTTGCCGGTGCGTTCTACCGTGGCTTCGGCGTTGGCGCTGGGGGTGGATGTGGAGATTGAAGTGCAGGCGTTTGTCGGGCAGAGCTGAGTGGGGCTGGGCCTGCCAACCCGTGCAAAAACCAACAAGAACAATAACTAACAGCCAGAGGTTCACATGCAAGAGCAGCTGAAGATCGCCGGTGCCTTCATCGGTGTGATCGTGGGCGCGGGGTTCGCGTCCGGACGGGAACTGTTGTTGTTCTTCGTCGACTTCGGAGTCTGGGGCTTGGTCGGCGCGGCGGTCAGTGCTGCCTTGTTCACCTTCCTGGGCATGGCCCTGGCGGGGTTGGGCAACCGTCAACAGGCCACCTCGCACAAGGACGTGATCCAGGCCATCTGTGGCCGTCATCTGGGGCTGTTCGTCGATTGGCTGATCACCTTCTTCATGTTCGCCGTGACCGTGGTGATGCTCGCCGGTGGCGGGGCGTTGCTCGAACAGCAGTTCGGCATACCGGCCCTGGCCGGCAGCGTACTGGTGACGCTGGTGGTGGTGGCGATCGTGTGCCTGGATGTGCAGAAGGTGATTCTGGCCATCGGCGCTATCACGCCGCTGCTGATTCTGGTCGCCTCGGCGATTGCCTTGTACGCCGTGTTCACCCGCGAGCAGAGTTTTGCCGAGCTGGATGTGCTGGCCAGCCAGCAGCAGGCAGGCACTCGGCACTGGTTGCTGGGGGCGTTCTTGTATGTGTCCTACAACATCGTTGCCGGTGCGCCGATCCTGGCGATTCTCGGTGGCTCGGCCAAGGGCGAGAAGACGGCAATCTGGGGTGGGCTGATTGGCGGGGCGGCGCTGGGTTTGCTGATGCTGGTGATGAGCGCCGGGCTGTTGTCACGCTTGGACAGCGTGGCTGAGCTGCCGATGCCGATGTTGTCGATTGCCAACGAGGTGTCGCCAGTGCTGGGCGTGGTGATGTGCCTGATCATCTTCGGCATGATCGTCAACACGGCGGTGGGGACGATGTTTTCGTTCTTGTCGCGGCTGTTGCCGGCGGGGACTGCGCAATTTCGCTGGGGCTCGCTGGTGACGGGCGTGGCGGCGTTCGGCTGCAGCCTGGTGGGGTTCATCAGCCTGGTGGGCGAGGTGTATCCGTTCTTCGGCTACCTGGGCTTCGTGCTGATGGCGGCGGTGTTGCTGGCGTGGGTGCGGCGTGGGCGGGTGAGCAAGGCGCTGGCGGTCTAGACGCATCGCGGGGCAAGCCCGCTCCTACACGATCAGTAGTGACCGGTAGGAACGGGCTTGTCCTTGGCTGCGCGGTTAGATACGGAAACTACCCACCAACTGCTTCAAACGCCCGGCCTGCTGGCTGAGGGCATCGCAGTGCACCAGGGTCTCGTTGAGGTTCTGCACCCCTTGCTGGTTCAGCGCGTTGATCTGGGTGATGTCCAGGTTGAGGCTTTCGACCACCGCCGTCTGCTCCTCGGTCGCGGTCGCCACGGATTGGTTCATGCCGTCGATCTCACCGATGCGCTGGGTGACGCTGGCCAGGCGCTCGCCGGCCTGGTTGGCGACTTGCACGGTCTGCTCGCTGGACACCTGGCTGGCGTTCATGGTGTGCACCGCTTCACGCGAGCCCACTTGCAGGCTGGTGATCATGCGGTGGATCTCTTCGGCCGACTCCTGGGTGCGGTGCGCCAGGTTACGCACTTCGTCGGCCACCACGGCAAAGCCACGCCCGGCTTCACCGGCCCGCGCGGCCTCGATGGCAGCGTTGAGGGCCAGCAGGTTGGTCTGCTGCGAGATGCCCTTGATCACGTCGAGGATCTTGCCGATGTCGTCGGTGCTAGCATTGAGGGTTTCGATCTGCTCGCACGACTCGCTGATCTTCAGCGACAGCGCGGTCATTGCGTTGATGGCATCGTCGACCACCTGGCGGCCGTCATGCGCCTGCTCGCTGGCGCCGCTGGCGTGCTGCGAAGCATCGGCGGCGTTGCGGGCGATTTCCTGGGTGGCGGCGCCGAGTTGGTTGATCGCGGCCGCCACGCTGTTGGTGCGCATGCTTTGCTCTTCGGAGCCGGTGATCGAGGCGTTGGAGGCGCTCACCACTTTTTCCGACAGGTCATGCACCAGGCGGGTGGCCGAAGACACTTCGCTGATCGAGGCATGGATACGCTCGACGAAGCGGTTGAAGGAGCTGGCCAGCTCGCCGAACTCGTCCTTGTTCTGCACGTCCAGGCGGCGGGTCAGGTCGCCTTCGCCTTCGGCGATATCGCGCATGGCCCGGCCCATGGTGGTCAGCGGGCGCATCAGTACTGGAATCAACAAGCCCAAGAGGCCTGCGATGGCTGCCACGGCGATGAGCATGGCGATGATCGCCGAGGTGCGGAACTGGCTCAGCGCCGCGAAGGCTTTGTCTTTGTCGATCGACAGGCCGATGTACCACTGCGCCGAAGGCAGGCCGGTCACGGGTGCGAACGAGATCAGTCGCTCTTCCCCGTTGAGGGTCACATCCTGCATGCCCGACTCGACCCGCAGGTTGCTGGCGGGGTAGATGTCCTTGAGGTTCTTCATCAGCTGGCTTTTGTCGGGGCTGACGATCACTTGGCCATCGCGGTCGGCGAGGAACGCATGGCCGATGCCGCCGAAGTCCACCGAGTTGATGATCTCCACCAGGGTATCGAGGGTCAGGTCACCGCCGACCACACCGATCAGCTGGCCGTCGGCCTTCGCTTTGACCGGGGTGGCGATGGTCACCATCAACCCGCCCACTGCGCCTTGGTAGGGGGCGGTCAGCACGGTTTGTCCAGCGCTGGCAGCGGCGCCGTACCAAGGCCGCTGGCGTGGGTCGTAGCCGGCCGGCATCTGCGTGTCGGGGCGCTGGGTGAACACGCCGTTGGCCTGGCCAAGGTAGGTAAACAGGAAGTTGCGCGTGTAGGAAGGCTGATCGACCAGCCCCGCCAAGTTGTCGCCAGCGCCTTGCTGGCCGATGTCCTGGGCGAGGTTTTCCAGGACCAGGATGCGTCCGCTCATCCAGTTCTGCACGCTGCTCGCTGTAAGCGCGCCGGATTGCTGGACCGACGATTCGATGTTCTGGCGAATCGTGCTGCGTTGCAGGTAGTCGTTGTAGAGGGTGAACAGTGCGAATGCCAGGACGACGACACCGCAGGCGCTGAGGAGAATCTTGTGGCGGAACTTCAGGTTCATGTTTCGAGACCTTGAGCCATTTCTTGGGGGAGGGCGCCGTGCGCTCGTGGCGCGATGGCGGGACCTTTCAAGGGTTTTATCGGCTCAGGGCGAAAAATGTTGAAACAGTTACTGACTGTTCTTCATGCGATTTCTACGGACGGCTGTGCCAACCGTTCAACCAGCGTCCGCGCACCTTGGCGCAACGGCTGCTGCTTGCCCCAGAACGCATGCACCGGCAACTCCAGGGCGTTTTGCGTGTTATGAAAATCCAGCCGCACCAACCGCCCGGCAGCTATCAATGGCGCTACCCGTGACAAGGGAAAATCGCCCCAGCCAAGCCCGGCTTCGACCATCTGCAAGGCCAGGTCCAGGCTGTTGCTGCGCCAATGACTGGCGCCGATCAGCGAGCGCGGGTCGGCCAGAGGGAGCTCACTGCTACAGACCAGGATCTGCCGAACGTTGACCAGGTCCTCCAGGTAGCGAATGCGCCCGCTAAGTAGCGCCGGATGGTGAGGTGAAAGTGTTGCGACCAACGACTCGCTGGCGATGTGCTGAAAACTGCGGCGTGGATCGACCTGCAGCCCGGCAAAGGCCAGGCACAGGCTGACCCGACCGCTGTCGAGCAGTTGCAAGGCCTCCTCCTGCGGGGCGCTGAGCAGCTCGATGTCGAGCAATGGGTAGCGCTCGGCCAGGCTGGCAATGGCGCGTAACAGGGGGCGGTGATCGATGTCTGGCACCACGGCAATGGCCAGGCTGCTTTCCAATCCCTGGGACAATTCCAAGGCATGCACTTGCAGCAACCCCAGCTGCTCGGCGATCAGCCGGGCATGCGGCTCCAGTGCCTTGGCCTGGGCAGTGGGCCGGGCCTCGCGTGAACCGCGCTCGAACAGCGCATAGCCAAGCTCCGCTTCGAGGTTGCCGATGGCCATGCTCACCGCCGAAGGCACCCGCTTGAGCGCTCGCGCCGCTGCCGAGAATGAGCCGCGGTCGAGTACGGCGAGAAACACCTGAATGGTATCGCTGGAAAAATTCATAGGGTCGGCTCCTTTCAATTAATCTGAAAGCTGCTGACTTTCTCTGTCAAGTTTATTGAAGCATCCTGCACCGCTTTCGTAACCGCATCACCCGAGGTAACCCGGTGCAAGGACTTAAACGCAAACTGGTCTACGTGACCTTCTATGAACTGATCGGCCTGTGCATGTCGACCCTTGGGCTCGCCTACCTGTCAGATACCCAGGCCTCGCACACCGGGCCCTTGGCGGTGATGATCACCACCGTCGCCATGCTCTGGAACCTGATCTACAACAGCCTGTTCGAATGGTGGGAGAGTCGCCAGGTCAAGCGCGGGCGCAGCGTGGCCCGGCGGATTGGCCATGCCATTGGTTTTCAGCTAACGCTGGTGGTGTATTTGATCCCGCTGATTGCCTGGTGGCTGGACATGACCCTGATGGAGGCGTTGCTGGTGGACCTGGCGTTCATCGTGCTGGTGCCGTGCTACACCTTTGCCTACAACTGGGCGTTCGATCGGATCTTTGGCTTGCCGACGTCAGCTATGGCCACGGCTTGACGTTAGCTGCCCCGGCTTCATCGCGGGTCAGCGCTAACCCTGTAGCGGGCTTGCCCCGCGATGAGGCCGGTGCAGGCGCCAGCGATTGTGCATCCTTGCTCAAAAGGCTGTCCTCCACCTGCCCCGACAAGTAATACACCCCAGACATCGCGCCACTCTGGCGATTCTCCATCAGCTCTTTCCATTCCTCGTTTAGCGCCACATTCAGAATCACCCGCAACTGCTCGACCATCTGTGGATGTTCACGATCGTGGGTCATCATGCCGATGCCGGTCGCCGCCACCGAAATCAACGCCCCGGCCGCCTTGCCCACCGCAGCGGCGACCGCACTGGCGATACCGCGCGGGGCCAGGGTCGCGCCAAGTTTTTCACTGGCGCGGGTGGCCACCGATGACAGCCCAACCTGGGTCTTGCTGGCCAGCTTCGCTGCCTGCTGATTGAGGTGCTGGCGTAAAGCAAGCCAGGCCGGTTGCTCATTCAGCGGCTTGGCCCTGAGCAACTGGTACAGCGTGGCGTTACGCGCATCCGGCGGGCCCAGGGCGATTGCCGGGACACGGTTGAGGCGTTGGCTGATCTGATCGGGCGGGGCGTTGTAGCGCTGGATGATCGCTGGCAACTGTTGGCCGAACAGCTGCAAATACAATTCGCTGGCGCGATCACGGATAGCCTCGGGATTGATCTGTTCGGCCACCGGTTCAATCACCCGCTCGTGATACTGCTCTTGCAGATATAACGCCAAGCGTTTCTCCGGTGGGTCAGCGCCATTGCCGCTGTTCATCTTGTACCAGGCCACTTTCATGGTCAGCCATTGCTGGGTCCAATAGCCGGTGAACCACGGAATGAAGTCGCTTTCGGTGCGCTGCTGAACCTGCTCCTTCCACACCCGCATCGAGCGCCGGGCATAGTCATTGGCTGAACCTGTGGCGCCCACCGAGGCCTCGATCAGCTCCTGGTCGATCTGTTGCCACATCGCTGCGGTCAGTACAGCGGGCGGCGGCAGGGCAGGCGGGCGCTTGCTGGCGCAACCGGTGAGGGCCAGCAATAAGAAGAGCACGACCAATGCAAAACGCGGGTTCACGCAAATAGCCCCCTGGATAGAGGCTGGGTGGTTTACCTGATTATAGGTAAGGGCCGGCAGTGGGGCCGGACTGTGGCCCCTTTTGCGGCAAACGGCATGCCTGTAAGCGCTTATCGCCAGTTCAGCACATTGCGTGCGGGCCGAGCTCCAACTTGGCTTCCAGGCGGTCCAGGTGCTCATGCATCAGCGCCAGGGCCGCCTGGCCGTCGCCGCTCTCCACCGCATCGATGATCGCCGCGTGTTCCTGCCAGGCGCAGTGTTCGCAGCAGGGCGATTCGTAGCGGGCGATGATCAGCGAGGTCATCGGCACCAGGCCGTTGAGAAAGCGCGCCAGCGGCGCGTTGGCGGCCATCTGCGCAAGCTTGAGATGAAACTCGCCGCCCAGGCGGATCGCCGTGCAGCGTTCACCGCTTTCATGGTGCTGGCGTTCGCGTTCGACCAACTGGCGTAGCTGGCGGATCTGCGTGGGCCGCGCACGCTGGGTGGCCAGGGTGATCAACGTGGTCTCGGCCAGCCGCCGGGCGCTGAGCACCTGGCGTGCTTGCTCTGGATCGGGGGCTGCCAAGTGCGCCGTGTGGCTGGGGCGCTGGACCACCACTTGCTGATCCGACAAGCGCCCGAGCACCCGCCGGATCACCGTGCGGCTAACCCCAAAGGCGTTGCCCAGGGCCTGTTCGGGCAGGGCGCTGCCGGGTGGCAGGCGCTGTTCGAGGATGGCGTCGAACAGGCGCGGGTAGATCTGCTCGGCCGACAGGCGAGTCTCGCCAGTGCTGAGCAGGGCGGGCAAGTGCGGGGCGGCGTGGGCGCAGGCGGTCATGGTCGCTCTCCTAGATTCAGGGCCCGGGGTGTTCGTCCGGGATATTCAGTTCGATGCCCATGCGCTGGCCTTCCTGAAGAATGTGCCGACGCATCTGGGCGCTGGCCTGGGCGCTGTTCTTGTCGCGGATGGCGCGCACCACCGCTTCGTTCTCGCTTAGCCGCGCGGCCAGGTGTTCTGGCGAGTTGCGCAGCATGTCGGCGCTCTGCTTGAGGGCATTGCCGGTCTGCTGCACCACGCTCTGGAAGATCGGGTTGGTGGTCAGGGCGAACAGCGCCTGGTGAAAGGCGATGTAGGCGCCAACGCCGGCCTCACTGTCACCGGCATCCAGCGCTTCGCGCATGTCCATCAGGGTCAGGCGCAATTGGCCGATGTCCTGGCTGTTGGCCGACTGCGCGACCAGGCCGACGATGAATGGCTCAAGCGTGTAGCGCAGCTCCAGTACATCGGCCAGGCTGGCTGTGCCCACGCCATCGCTGAGGTGCTCGGGTTGGGCGGCTTCGGCATCGAGTACCAGCACGCCCTTGCCCGGCAGCGAGCGCACCAGGCCGAGGGTTTCCAGCACGGTTACCGCTTCACGCAGGCTGGGCCGGCTGATGCCCAGTTGTTCGGCCAACTCGCGCTGGCCCGGCAGCATCTCGCCAGTGCGCCACTGGCCGCGAGCCAGCGCCTGGCGCAGTTTTTCCACTACTGAGGTGACCACGGTCGATGAGCTGATCATGGTTTGCTCCCTGTCGAAGGTTGCATCAAAGCTCCTTGAACAGGCCGGCGCGGTGGCCGGCCTGGGTCAATCAGAATTCCTGTTGATGGGCGTTGGGCTGCTTGCGCGGCAGCGGCGCGAAGCCCGGCTTGCCACTGAGCACGTTGTTGGCCCGCTCAAGGTCGATGTCTTTCTCCCAGCGCGCGATGGCCACGGTGGCGACGCAGTTGCCGATCAGGTTGGTCAGCGCCCGGCCGATACCCATGAACCAGTCCACCGCCAGCACCAGCACCAGGCCAACCACCGGGATCGCCGGCACGGCAGTCAGGGTCGCGGCGAGAATCACCAGCGCCGAGCCTGGGATGCCATGCGCGCCCTTGGACGTTACCAGCGACACCAACAGGATGGTCAGCAGGTCAGTCATGGCCAGCGGCGTGCCGGTGGCATTGGCGATGAACACGATAGCCAAGGTCAGGTAGATGGAGAAACCGTCGAGGTTGAACGAGTAACCGGTAGGGATGACCAGGCCAACCGTCGAGCTGCCGATACCCAGATGCTCAAGCTTGCGCATGATCTGCGGCAGCACGGCGTCGGACGAGGCGGTGCCCATGACGATGGTCAGTTCTTCACGCAGGTACTTGATCAGTGGCAACAGCTTCAGGCCGGAAAGGCGCATCACCGTGCCCAGCACGATCAGCACGAAGCCTGCGCAGGTCAGGTAGAACAGCGCCACCAAGCCGCCCAGGTGCTGCAGCGACTCCAGGCCATATTTGCTGGTGGTGAAGGCGATGGCGCCGAACACGCCCAGCGGCGCCAGGCGCACGATCATGCCCATGATGCGGAAGATCACGTGGCTGAGTTCGTTGATCAGCCGCGAGATACCCGAGGCCGACTCGCCCACCAGGTTCAACGCGCTGCCGAACAGCACCGAGAACAGCAGCACTTGCAGAATGTTGTTGTCAGCGAAGGCGCCCACCACCGAGGTGGGGATCAAGTCCATCAGGAAGGTGGCGGTGCCATGGATGTGCTGACCGCGCTCGGCCAGGCCATTGGCGTCGGCCGTGGACAGCTGATCGAGGTGGATGTTGGCACCGCTGCCAATGCCGGAGGTGAAGGCGAACACCAGGCCGATGACCAGGGCAAGGGTGGTCAGCACTTCGAAGTAGATCACCGACTTAAGGCCAATCCGACCGACCTTCTTCAGGTCGCCAGCACCGGAGATGCCGCTGACCACCACGCAGAACACGATCAGGCCGATGAGCATCTTGATCAGCTTGATAAAGCCGTCGCCGAGGGGTTTTAGCTGCAGGGAGACTTCGGGAAAACTGAGGCCGCAGGCAATGCCCAGGGCAAGCCCTAGCACCACTTGGAGGAAGATCGAACGCGAGCACCATTTAAGCATGGGAGGGGTCTCTGATCGGTGTCCTTGCTTCGATGGCGCAGGGTCAAAGAGCGCAGGACTTAATTATTGTGGTCTTACCGGTTTGTTCAGTGCGTCCCCATAAAAGCGCGAAAAATCACACAAAGCAAGCAATTTTGGCCTTACCGGTCTGACCAGTTGTGCTGCGGTTATGTCTCGACCGCTCTGGTCTGCTGCACGCGTGGTTTTCAGGCCTTGGCCAGTGCCTGATTGACGGCGGTGATCAGCTTGGCGAGGTCCTTGGGCGCTGCGTTGTGCACGACACCGAACAGGTAGGCGCGCTGATCCTCTTCGTCGTCCGGTTCGGCGAAGAAGGCCTTGAGCTTGATCCCTAGCACCCTGGCAAACACCTGCAACGCGTCAATGCTGGGGGTGTAGGTGCCGGTTTCAAAACGACTGATGGTCTTGGGGTCGAAGCCGCTTTGCTCGCCAAGCTGAGCCTGTGTCAATCCGGCGAGCTTGCGGTAGCGACGCAGGGCAGATCCTAGACCTGACATCGTCATCTCTTAATTCCCATTTGGAATCAAGAACTTAACGATATAAATCGTCATAGCGCAACGCCATGATTCATCACATTTATTGGCAAAATGTGATGAATTTCGTAGAATCCACTTCTTTGACTGATCAGTCATTCAAGTTAATGTCCAAGGTGATTCGACCGCCTGTAAGGTCGCGCTAGCCGTTGTTGGACATTGGAGCTGGTCAAGGATGAACGGTTCCGGTAAGCCGCTGCCATCAAGGCAGGGCGCCGTTTCGTCTGCGAATGGAGTCTCATCGTGCGCCTCAACCTGCCGGTTTCGCCGGTCGAACAACGCTTCCCGCCAGAGCAACGGCTCATTTCGGCCACCGATACGGCCAGCCTGATCACCTACTGCAATGCCGAATTTGCCGCCATCAGTGGCTACAGCCAAGCTGAGCTGATCGGCCAGCCGCACAATCTGGTGCGCCATCCCGATATGCCCGAAGCGGTGTTCGAGGACATGTGGCGCTACCTCAAGGCTGGCAAAAGCTGGATGGGCATCGTCAAGAACCGCTGCAAGAACGGCGACTTCTATTGGGTCAATGCCTATGTGACGCCGATTCTTGTTGACGGGCGGCTGGTTGGCTATGAGTCGGTGCGGGTCTGCCCAACCCGCGAGCAAGTGCAGCGCGCTCAGGCCTTGTATGCCCGCTTGCGCGCAGGCAAGCCCGCCTTGTCATTCGGCCGGCGCCTGGCAGGTCTTGGTCAGGCTATGGCTTTGCCGGTGGCGGCCGGGGCGCTGGCGGTTGCGGCTAACCAGCTGTGGCCGGGTCTGCCGGGGCAGGGGCTGACGCTAGCGTTGTTCGTCTCATATGGGGTATGGGCCAATGGCGGTGTTGGCCGGCAACTGCGGCGGATCGTCAACGGCGCTGAAGGCACGTTCGCCGACCCGATAGTGGCGCTGACCTACAGCGATTTGCCTGGCGCCGCGGGGCAGCTCGAGCTGATTCTGATCGGCGAAGAGGCGCGGCTGAAAACCGCGCTGACGCGCTTGAGCGATCTGGCCGGACAAATGGCCGTGGCCGCCGGTGATGCCGGTCGGCTGTCGCGCAGCACCGAAGAGGCGCTGCTCGAACAGCGCGCCGAAACCGACCTGAGTGCCACGGCCATGACCCAGATGGCCGCCTCCATCGCTGAAGTGGCCAATCATGTGCAACTGACCGCAGGCGAGGCGCACACCGCGCATCAGTTGGCGGAGCAGGGCAGTCAGGTGGCCGATGCCAGTGGCACGGCGATCCGTGACTTGGCCGGCACGGTGGATCAGATCAACCAGGCGGTCACCGAGCTTGCCGGGCAGACCGATAACATCGCCGAAGCGGCGGGGATGATCCGCGCCATTGCCGAACAGACCAACCTACTGGCGCTCAACGCTGCCATCGAGGCGGCGCGTGCGGGTGAACAGGGCCGAGGCTTTGCCGTGGTCGCCGACGAGGTGCGGGCACTGGCCGATAAAACCCGCCAGTCGACCTTGCATATCCAGACCATCATCGACGGCTTGCGCGGCGGTGCCGAGCAGGCTGTGGCCATTGCCAGTCGCGGTATCGCCGGTGCTGAACAGGGCGTGGCGCGGGTGCTCGAAGCGCAGCAAGCCCTCGACGGCATTCGCCAGGCGGTGCAGCGCATCAGCGACATGGGCCAGCAAATGGCCACGGCTTCGCAACAGCAGTCGGCGGTGGCTGAGGATGTCTCGCGGCAGATCAACGGCGTGGCGGGCATTGCCCAGCAGAGCGCGCTCAGTGCCAATGCCGCGGCGTCGCGCGGCGCCGAACTGGAACAGGTGTGTGCCGGGCTGCGCGCCCTGGTTGAGCGCTTCAACCGCTAAGGCATGATGTACATGGATGATATCTATCGCGCGGCTGTGGACGCGGCCGCGATCTTTTCCGAAACCGACCTGCGCGGGCGGATTACCTACGTCAACGAGCAGTTCTGCAGCATCTCCGGCTATAGCCGCGAGGAGCTGCTGGGCGCCAATCACCGCATCCTCAACTCGGGTTTGCACGAACCGGAGTTCTTCCTCGAGATGTGGCGAGCGCTGGTCGCTGGCCGGGTGTGGAAAGGCGAAATCTGCAACCGCGCCAAGGACGGCTCGTTGTATTGGGTCGACAGCACCATGGTGCCGCTGATCGATCCGCAGTCGGGCAAGGTGCACAAATATGTGTCGATCCGCTTCGACGTCACCGAGAAGCGTCAGTTGCTGCACACCTTGCAGTGGCGGGTGGGCCACGATGTTCTGACCGGCCTGCCCAACCGCGCTTATCTCTCCGACCTGCTCAACCAGGCGTTGGCCTTTTCCCGCCGCGAGGAAATCCCGCTGGCGGTGTGCATGCTCGACCTGGATGGCTTCAAGGCGGTCAACGATGGCTACGGGCATGCCGCCGGTGACCTGCTGCTGATGGAGGTCGCCCAGCGCTTGCAGGGCATTTTGCGCGCAGGTGACTCGGTGGCGCGGCTATCGGGCGATGAGTTTGTGCTGATCTTGCGTCACATCGATGGCAGTGCGCCGCTGCATGCGGCGTTGCAGCGCATTCTGCACACGTTGGCCGCGCCGTATCTGATTCGTGAGCGCAGCCTGTCGCTGAGCGCCAGCATCGGCGTCACCCTGTTCCCGCAGGACGACGAGGACGCCGATACCTTGGTGCGCCACGCCGACCAGGCCATGTACGTGGCCAAGCAGCGAGGGCGCAACCGTTATCACCTGTTCGATGTGTCCCAGGAGCAGGAGCAGAAGGCCACCCACCAGACCGTGGCGCGGGTTCGCCAGGCCCTGCATCAGGGCGAGCTGTGCCTGCACTATCAGCCGAAGGTCAACATGCGTACGGGCCAGGTGTTGGGGTTCGAGGCGTTGCTGCGCTGGATGCACCCGGCCAAGGGGCCGGTGCCACCCGGAGCATTCTTGCCTTTAGTGGAGCAAACCGACCTGATCGTCGAGATCGGCGAATGGGTCATCGACCAGGCCTTGGCCCAACTGCAAGGCTGGCAGCGCCAGGGCCATCGCTGGTCAGTCAGCGTCAACATCGCCGCCCGCCACCTGCAACGCAGCGACTTCGTCCAACGCCTGCAAGACGCACTTTCCCGCCATGCCGAGGTCGACCCCAAGCAGCTCGACCTGGAAATCGTCGAGTCCGTCGCCATCGAGAACATCCACCATGTCAGCCGTTGCCTGGAGGCTTGCCAAGCCCTGGGTGTGCGCTTCTCGCTGGATGACTTCGGCACTGGCTATTCGTCGCTAAATTACCTCAAGCGCCTACCGACCCAGACCATCAAGATCGATAAATCGTTTGTGCGCGACATCCTCCATGACCACGACGACCTGGCCTTGACCGGCGCGGTCATCGGCCTGGCCCGTGCGTTCGATCGTGAGGTGATCGCCGAGGGCGTGGAGAGTGTCGAGCATGGCCGGCTGCTGATGGAGCTGGGTTGTGAACTGGCCCAGGGCTATTGCATCGCCCGGCCCATGCCGGCGGGCGAAGTGGTGGGTTGGGTGGCCGGCTACCTGCAGCCGGCGCAGTGGCTCACACCTGTGGCGCCGTGCTCTTGACCGAGGCCAGTTCCGGGTGCGCCACCAGTTTGTCGATGTGCAACTCGTCGTTGTTCATCCAGGTTTCGGTCAGCACCCGGTAGTGCTCCATGTCGCGGCAGCGCATGCGCAAGCTGTAGTCGAAGTGGCCGCTGATAAGCTGGCATTCATACACCTGCGGGCAGGCACGCACGGTGGCCTCGAAGGCTTTCTGCGCGGCGCGCCCGCTTTGGTTGGACAAGGCCACCAGCACCAGCAATGACAAGCCCGGCGAGACCGTTTGCAGGTCGATGATCGCGCCATAGCCGCGGATCACGCCGCGCCGCTCCAGCTTGCGCACCCGCTCCAGGCAGGGCCTGGGGGTCAGGTGCACAAGGGTCGAAAGCTTCTCATAGGTGATGCGCCCGTTGTGCCGCAGCACATCGATGATAGCTTCATCGATGCGGTCCAGCGCGGCGGGGGCGTGAGCGGTGTTGGCCTTGGTATCCATATGCGGCGTGACTTCACTTAAGACGGTTGGAAAGGAACTGCCGCAGGCGATCGCTCTGGGGGCGATCGAGGATCTCGGCGCTGCCGTGCTCCTCGACCAGGCCCTGGTGCAGGAACAGCACCTGGCTCGACACCTGGCGGGCGAATCCCATCTCGTGGGTAACCATCAGCATGGTACGTCCTTCCTCGGCGAGCGTCTGTATCACCTTGAGCACTTCCCCGACCAGCTCGGGGTCGAGGGCTGAGGTCGGCTCGTCGAACAAAATGATCTCCGGCTCCATCGCCAGCGCGCGGGCGATGGCCACCCGCTGCTGTTGGCCGCCAGAGAGAAACGCCGGGTACTGCTCGGCTGCCCGCGCGGGCAGGCCGACCTTGTCCAGGTAGGTGCGGGCGCGGGCCTCGGCTTCGCTGGCACTGATGCCCAGCACCTTGCGTGGCGCCAGGCAAATGTTCTCCAGCACGGTCAGGTGGCTCCACAGGTTGAAGTGCTGGAACACCATCGCCAGGCGCGTGCGCAGGTTCTGCAATTGAGCCGGCGGCGGGGTGCGGGTGCCGGGGCGGATCTCAAGGGTCTGGCCGTCCAGGGTGATACTGCCGGCGTCGGGTTGCTCAAGGAAATTGATGCAGCGCAGGAAGGTGCTCTTGCCCGAGCCGCTGGCGCCGATCAGGCTGATCACATCGCCCTTGCGCGCTTGTAGCGAAACACCCTTGAGCACCTGGTGCTCGCCGTAATGCTTGTGCAGGCCGTCGACGCTGAGTTTGCGGGTGCCGCTGAGGCTGTGGGCGGCAGGGGCGAGTTCGTTAATGGGCAGGGACATGGCAGACAGGGTCATCGGTTCAGCCTCGGGCAGGGTTCAGAAAGCGCATCCAACGGCGCTCGGCCAGTCGGAACAAGCCGACCAGGGCGAAGGACAACAGCATGTACAAGATCGCCGCGACGCCGAAGGCCTGGAAGGTCAGGAAGGTCGCGGCATTGGCATCGCGGGCCACCTTGAGGATGTCGGCGACAGTGGCGGTGAAAGCCAGCGAAGTGGCGTGCAGCATCAGGATCAGTTCGTTGCTGTAGGCCGGTAGCGAACGGCGCAAGGCTGCAGGCAGCACCAAGAACAGGTTTAGCCTCCAGCCGCTCAGGCCATAGGCTTGGGCCGCTTCCATCTCGCCGTGGGGGATGTTGCGGATAGCCCCGGCGAAGATCTCCACGGTGTAGGCGCAGGTGTTGAGCACGAAGGCCAGCAGGGTGCAGTTCAAGGCGTTGCGAAAGAACTGGTCGAGCAGGGCGTGCTCGCGCACCACCTCCAGGCTGTACAAGCCGGTGTAGCAAATCAGCAGCTGGATATACAGGGGGGTGCCGCGAAACACGAAGGTGTACAACTGCACCGGCAGGCGCAGCCAGGCGCGGCGTGAGACCCGGGCCAGGGCCAGCGGCAACGAGAGCAGCAAGCCCAGGAGCATGCTGACCACGAACAACCAGAGGGTCATGGCCAGGCCGGACACGCCACTGCCGTCGCTATAAAGGTAGGCCAGGCCGTATTGCTGAAGCAGTTCGATCATCGCGCCAGCTCCTTGACTCCGGTGTTGTAGCGCCGCTGCAGGTAGTTGAGCAGTCGGTTGGAGAGGGTGGTGATCAACAGGTAGACCAGGCCTGCGATGCACAGGAAGAACAGCATGTCGTTGGTGGTCTTGCCGGCGTTCTGCGCGGCCTTGACCAGGTCGGCCAGGCCGATGATCGAGACCAGCGCGGTAGACTTGAGCAGCACCAGCCAGTTATTGCCCAGGCCCGGTAGGGCGAAGCGCATCAGTTGCGGGAACAGCACCAGCGTAAATCGCTGTGCCCGGCTCAGGCCATAGGCGGTGGCCGCTTCCAATTGGCCTGCGGGCACGCTGAGGATGGCGCCGCGAAAGTTCTCGGTGAAGTAGGCGCCGTAGATGAAGCCCAAGGTCAGCACGCCGGCGCTGAACGGGTCGATTTCAACGTAGTCCCAGCCCAGTGCTTCGGTCAGGTCGTTGAGCCAGATCTGCAGGCTGTAGAACAGCAGCAGGATCAGCACCAGGTCAGGCACGCTGCGGATCAAGGTGGTGTAGAGGGTGGCGGGGATGCGCAGCAGGGCTGAGCGCGAGAGCTTGGCACAGGCGCCGATCAGGCCCAGCAGCAGGCTCAGGGCCAGCGCCAGCAGGGCCAGTTTGACCGTCATCCAGGTGCCTTCGGCCAGCAACGGGCCGAAGCCTTGCAGGCCGCTCGTGAGCAAGTCGTTCATGGGGTAGGGATCTCGTGGAGGCCGCTTCGCCGGCAAGCCCGCTGCCACACAATGGCGTGGACAGCGAGGTTAGCTAGCGGTCAGGTCATTCGTTGTAGATATCCAGCTCGCCGACGTACTTCTTCTGGATCGCGGCATAGGTGCCATCGGCGTGGATCGCGGCGATGCCTTTATCGAGCAGGGCCTTGAGCTCGGGATCGGTCTTGCGCAGGCCCATGGCGATGTCCAGCGGCAGGGTCGGATCCTTGATCGCCGGGCCCGACTTGAAGCCTGCACCTTCGGGCTTGGAGAGGAAGTTGAGCTGGGCTTCGAGCTTGTCGGTGACGGTGGCGTCGAGGCGGCCGTTGATCAGGTCGGCGTAGTTCTGGTCTTGGGACTGGTAAGCCTTGACCTGGGCACCCAACGGCGCCAGCTTGGCGCGGGCATAGGCTTCTTGCAGCGAGCCTTGCAGCACGCCGACTTGCTTGCCCTTGAGAGATTCTGCGGTTTCGCCAAAGTCGGCACTATTGCGCACGATGACTGAGGTGGGGCTGAGGAACAGGCGCTCGGTGAAGGCGATCTGCTTGAGCCGCGCTGGGGTGACGGCCATCGACGACATGATGGCGTCGAACTTGCGTGCGCGCAGAGCCGGGATCATGCCGTCGAACTCGTTGTGCACCCAGGTGCATTTGACTTGCAGCTTGGCGCAGATGGCATTGCCCAGCTCGATATCGAAGCCTTGCAGGCTGCCGTCGGCGGCGACCGATTCGAACGGGGGGTATTCGGGGAACACGCCGAAGCGGATTTCAGTCCACTCCTTGGCCTGGACGGCGGTGGCGCACAAGGAAAGCAGAAGGACGCCGAGGCGTTTGCGCATGCGGATCATATGAAGGTCCCTGGGTGTTGTTATTTGAAGTAGGGGCAGTTCAGAACGGTCGGTTGCTGTTGTTATGGGTGACTCATCGGTCAGGGCTCAGGATGCGCGAGCTAGAGGGTTTTTTTGTGTCGTTTGGTGTGTGCTGGGCTGACCGATTCGGTCGTTAGGCGCGTGATGGCAGCGCAATCGGCTGTCGCGACATCGGTTTATAGAAGTGCGACAGCGGTTTTAGCGTGGGTTATGGCGTTTTGGGGCCGGCAATGCAGGCCCCAAAACAGCGTTCAGGCAATGCGTTTGACGCTGGCCACCTTCGGCTGCAACAGCGCATACAGATCCTTCGGATTCTCAAGCGCCGGCACCAGCGCGATGTCACTGCCAATCTCCAACGCCTTGGCCACATCCAGCACATAACGCAGCGCCGAGTAATCCTCGATGGCAAACCCAACCGAGTCGAACAGGGTGACCTGCACGTCACTCTCGCGCCCGGCGACCAGCCCCTGGACCACCTGCCAGAATTCAGTGGTCGGCGAGTCCGCCGGCATCTGCTGAATCTCACCCTCGATGCGGCTCTGCGGCTCGTACTCGACGATCACCCGCGCTCGCTCAACGATCTCCCGGTGCAACTCGGTCTTGCCGGGGCAGTCGCCGCCCACGGCATTCAGATGCATGCCCGGTTCGATCATCTGCGGGGTGAGAATGGTCGCGTAAGCCTTGTCGGCAGTCACCGTGGTGACGATGTCGGCGCCGCGTACCGCCTCGGCCACGGAGCCTGCAAGGGTCAATTTCAAGCCAGGGTAGCTGGCCAGGTTGGCCAGCAGCTTGGCCGAAGCGTCGCGGTCGATGTCATACAGGCGGATCTCCTCGATCCCCAGCATGGTATGGAAGGCAATGGCTTGGAATTCGCTCTGCGAGCCATTGCCGATCAGCGCCATGCTGCGGCTGCCAGGCCGGGCCAGGTAGCGGGCGGCCAGGGCCGAGGTGGCGGCAGTGCGGATGGCGGTGGTCAGGGTCATTTCGCTGAGCAGCACCGGTGCGCCGGTGTCGACGTCGCCCAGGGCACCAAAGGCCATGACCGTGAGCAGGCCATTGTGGGTGTTCTTCGGATGGCCGTTGACGTACTTGAAGGCATACAAGTTGGCGTCCGATACCGGCATCAACTCGATCACCCCGTCAGGCGAGTGGTTGGCCAGGCGTGGGCATTTCTCGAAGTCGTGCCAGCGCAGGTAGTCCTGGCGGATGTACTCGGCCATTTCGCCAAGGCAGCTGGGCAGGCCCTTGCGGTTGACCAGGCGGGCGAGGTCTTGCACGTCGATGTAGCGGGTCATGAGGGTCTCCTTCAAGGGTCAATGGCGCACGGGCAGGTGCACTTCGGCGAGCATGCAGCGGGCGCTGCCGCCGCCGATGCGTTCGATATGGTCGATGTTCACCACCACCGGCTGGTTGTGCCGCTCGACCTGGCTGCGCTGGCGGCTGTCGAGCGAACGCCAGGCGCTGCGCGACATCACCAGCAGGGGTTGGCCTTGTTTGTCGTGGACTTCGAGCATGTTGCCGGCGAAGTTCTCCAGGTGCTCGAAACCCAGGGCCAGGATGTCCTTGCCGGTATCGCGCAGCGAGTGTTCCAGGGCCTTGCGTTCATGGGCGTGGGGCAGGGCATCGAGGCAGGCGACGGCGAGTTGGCGGCCTACATTCATCATTACGTTGCTGTGGTAGATCGGCGCCTGTTGGCGATCAACGGCATGGAACAGGCACAGGCGATAGTCCAGCTGTTCGGCGAACTGGCGCAGCGCGGTCTCATGGGTGCGGTCGGAGTGGCAGGCGTAGCTGATCCGGTGTTCGCGGTCCAAAACCATGCTGCCAGTGCCTTCGAGGAACAGATTCTGCTGCTCCAGCGGGCTTAGATCGATGGTCTGGCCGATGCTGAAACGCTCGCGGATAACCTGCAAAACGCCCTTGCCGCGCTCCAGTCGGCGGTTGTGGCCTTGCATGGGGTAGAGCACCAGGCTGCCGTCGGCATGGCTGCTCCACCAGTTGTTGGGGAAGATCGAATCTGGGGTGTGCGGCTCGGGCGTGTCTTGCACCACCAGCACCTCGACTCCGTGCTGGCGCAAGGTGTCGACGTAGCCATCGAACTCTTCCAGTGCTTTGCGGCTGGCGCTTTCTGGATCCAGCGGGGCCTGCTGGAAACGGTTGTTGCTGGCGGTGTCGGGGTTGAAGGCGAACCGCGCCGGGCGAATCATGAGGACGGTATTTGTTGTTTGCATTAGGGCACGCATCCACAGGTGGGCTGTGTGTCCATTGTCCGCCCAAGGGTGATGAAATCCCGGCTGAAGCGCGGCTGGTGCTCAGCAGCTCCAGCTGAAAAAGTGGGGTGTGCAGCCGAATCGGCTGCACACTGTCAAAGCCGCGCCGGTCAGGCTTGGCTCACGTGGAACAATTCTTCAGCCAGCTGAGCATAAAGCGCGTGTTCTGCTTGGCGACGGGTGCTTAGCAGCAGCCTGCCTGCCAGCTCATACAAGCCACTCTCGCCAGGGTAGCGATTGGAAACCAGATCGATGCGTTGCAACACGCCGTCGATCCGCCAGACCAGCCCAGGCACCGCCTGGGTTTGTCGCTCCAGTTCAGCGATAAAGCGTTCGGGCACGGCGGGGCCACTGTAGGGGCCGGGGCTGGAGGTTGCCTCGCTGAGTTCATTGAAGTACTCCGAAGCCGCTTCCCAGTCTCGCGCCAACGCCTCGAACGAGACCGGACGCAAGCGCCGGATCCAGGCCTGCCAGAAGCGTTGCTCGCTGGCCCAGTGCGCCAGGTAACGAGCATCTGTCTCGCCCTCAACAGCCACTGCCAGGCGTTCTAGCGTCGCCTCGCTGAGGTTGGCCAAATAGCCAAAGGCGATCTGTCCGGGCTGCTCGGGCAAGCCCAGCCGGTCTGCGAGGTAGATCCGCGCAACCAGCGCCATTTCGATTTCATCCAGCGGGCTTTGCGGGTTGCTCAACAGCGCGTCGCTCAGATCGTCATCAGGGTGCAAGACGGGAGCCGCCTGGCGCGCTGCGTCGTCTTCTGCGGCTGCCAATGCGTTACGCCGAGCGACGCGGGCGTCGTACACGGCGGCGACTTGCCCATCCAGGCGGCTCTGGCGCGCCATGGCGGTGGCCACGGATACCGCCACGGCCTCGTCGCCAGCACCTGCTTGGGCGGTAGAGACGGCGCGCCAGATCGATACCTCTGTTTCTACTTGCTGGAACAGCAGACTGGCCTGATCAACGCACGCTTGGGCGGCGGCATCGATCTGGTTGACCAACTGTTGCTGCAATTGCGCCAATCCCCAACCGCCGTCTTCGCCGGCAACCGGTTGCAGGCCTAGCACACGCAGGATATGCACGATCCGTTCGCGCATCCGAGGTGGGCTGGCGACATATTCCGGCGTATCTACCATGCGCTCGAACAACCGGTACAGCGGTGCCCACATGGGGTCCTCGGCGTTGGCTTGACGCTGCGCTTGCAAGTCGTCGGGAAGCTCTATAGCCCAGGCTTGCTCGGGCGATACGTCAAGTGCGTCCAGGTCGGGAATGGCCGCTAGACCTGCATCACGCAAATTGACTTGGGCTTGTTCGTTGAATGGATTGCCGTCGAAGTCGTAGAACGTTTGCTCTTCACGGTTGCGGATCGCTTCGGCAAATGCGCTGTCATGCAGCGCGGGCGCATCGACCAAGCGGTTGCCGCTCAGGTCCAGTGACCGCAGTACCAGTGGGCGTTGGCCCATAAGATCCGGCAAACCCTGGGGCCACTCGCTGAGTTCACACTGATCGAGATCCAAAGACTCCAGGTGCTGCCAACCGGTTACATCGGGTGCCAGCTGCAATGGGTTTTCCCCCAAGCGCAGCGAGCGCAGGCGAGTCAATTGAGCGAGTGCTGCGCGGCTTTCGGCGGTCAAGGTGATGGCATTGGAGCCGAGGCTCAGTTCGCTCAGTGCAGGCCAGCCGTGCAAGGCTTGGAAATGCTCGGTTTGCAGGGTCAGGGTGTTAAGGTCGAGTTGCAGCGCTTGCAGGTGTTGCAACTGCGCTAGTCGTTGCAGCGCTGCAACCGGAAGATTTTCAGCGGCATCGGTCAGGTTCAGGCGCTGTAGCCGCGCCAGACGAGTCAGCACATTGACGTTTCGTTCGCCATCGAGCGGGAGGAAGTTCTCCGCGACATCTAATGCTTGCAACTCGCGCATCTGGGCGATGGGCTCAGGCAGCCAGCGCAGCATATTGGAGGAAATGTCCAGTAGCTGAACCCGCGGGAAGGCTTGCAGAAAGCCCTCCATGTTCATCGCTTCGCCGCTATGTGAACCGTTGACCATGAGCACCCTGACGTGTTCGAGTTGGCTTGGCAGGTTGGGTAGCGGGCCCAGGTGCTCTGCCTGCAGGATCAGCCCCACATCACCCGGCTGGCCCTCCCGGCGCCAGGCTTGGCGTATCCGCCGCGCAGCCTCGGTACGTGCGGCCCTTCTTTGCTCAAGCGCGCCTACTGCGATGCCCTCGGGATCGTTGATCCAGGTATCGAGCGTGCGGTTGAGCCGTTGCAGGTCGGTGCGTAGACGTTCCAGCAATCTGCTGAACGCGCCTGGGCTGTTGCCTGCTTCCTCGCGCAAGCGCTGACGTAACCATTCACGATCTTGCGGCTCGCGGCTGGGAAACAGCGCATCAAACGCTTGCTCATCAGTTGTCCAGCCTTGGCCGCGGCCGCTGAGTGAGTAACCGATACGGCGCTCTTGTGGCAGCCGCGTTGGTAGCCGGTACAAGGGGCGCACTGGCGCCAGCCCCAGTTGCCTGGCGGTATGCCGCCGATCTATCGAGGCCTTTTCGAACAACGCATCACGCAGGCGCAGCGGTTGATGAATCTCAAGTTTCATTGCGACCCGCTCGGTATCGGGCAGTGCGTTGAGAATCGCCTGGTAGATAGTCATCTTGCTGGCCAGGGCTTGGCCGCGTTCATCATAGGGTTGGTAGCCCTGCGCGCTGCGCACCAGGGTTTTGACCGGCCGGCCCTCGGCGCCGCAGGCCTTGAGCAGCGGGCCATGTGGGCTGCCTTGGCGCAGTTCGAGGCGCACATCGTTGGTCCAGCCGGGTAGTTGCTCAAGCGTGCCGAAGATCAACGCATCACGGTCCTGGGCTGGGCCGCTTTGTTGATAAAAGCGCTGCAAAGCGCGGTCGATGCGCGCTTCACGCAAATACACTCGGGCCGTTTCGGCGATCGACAAGGGCAGCCGGCCGCTCTGTTGCATCTGCGTGACGTCCTTGGCATCAGCCTTGGCCAGGATCTCAGCGCGGGCCCTTGAGCTTAGCGATGGGAAGTCGTGCGCCAGTGCGCTGGCGTCTGTCCAGCGGCTCTCAGGCCCCGCTGCACCCGTTGCATCCAGCGCTTGCAGGCTGTCGAGCAGCATGGCGGGCGCGGCTTGCTGATCGACCATCACGCGGCGTAGCGCCGCTTCGCTGTAGCCACTGCAGCGCAGCGCGCGCAACAGGGTTTCATCGCTCACCGCAGGCTCGCACCTGGCGATACGCCTGAGCAACTTGGCGGTATTCCAGGCCAAAGGTTGCTCGTGTTCAAACTGCCAGGGTATTTGGCCGTTACCGAGCATTCGCGGTTGATACCGATGGCCCTTGGCAGGCGCCAATTGCCAGCCACCTTCAGGGTTTTGCTCCACGGGCAATGCCTTGCCCTCGAGGCTTAGCCAGTGCTTGCCTTGCCAAAGGTGCAGGCCTTGGCCGTCGCTGGCGGTGCCGGCGGGCCATGGGGTTAGCTCGCTGAAAGGCTTGAGATCGCCGTGCCACAAGCGTGAACTTGATTTGCCGGCAAAGCTTGTCCAGTGCTCCAGCGGACCAGGCGGTTCGATTGCCGCATGTGCAGCCCCCAGCACAGCGAACTGCACCAGGCTATCGAACACCTCGAAGAGATGCTCGATGGCCGCATCCGTTTCACCTTCCTCGAGGGCGTGGACCCCTTCGAGAAATTCGTTGACGATCTGCGCGCCTCCTATCACCAACATGACTTGAGCAAGGCCTGGAAGGAACAAACTGACCACGTTCAGCACCGTCAGGCCGACGCCGAACCAACCCAGAATTCGCTCGCGTTGCGCCTGGGCGTCTAATTGCGCGGTCGGGACGGCGAGGGTGACGGCATCGTCAAGTGTGCTCTGAACCTGATTGCTGGCGCGGGCAGTGAAGCAGTTGCCGGGCCACTGAGTGAACGTCAGGCTCAGGCGGGCATTTTTGTCCAAGGTTTCCTGCCACAGCTCATGTGGGGCGGGAAACGCACGCTTGATCCAGCTGAACGACTGGCCTTTTTCCAGTACCGGTGGTGTGGGATGAAGGGTTGCGTAGGGATAGCGCGGATAGAGCCTCTGGCGCAGCCGGGCGATAAAAGTAGGGCGTTGCGCGTGGCTGACGTAACGCGTGAAGAATTGGCGAAAGTGGGTGTTCCATAGCCTTCGAGTCAGCGCGGCTCCAGCGGCCTGCAAGGAGGGATACTGGCGCACTGCGCCCTGCTGATCACCCGGTAAATAAAGAAGGCAGGGTTCGGTTTGCCCTTGGGGCTCGCGGCGCACCAGCAGCGGGCCGCTCAGAGGTACGCCTAAGACGCTCAAGTAGCCACATTGCAGGCGCGCCGAGCCGTGTACTGAAGGGATCTCGACCGCTCCTGCCAGGGCGGCTTCGCCCAGCGCTTGCCCCCGGCTGTCGAGCCGACCCTGCATCTGTGCGCAGCTGAGCTCGGCGGCAAAAGCGGCGTGGTCCTGGGCGCGCAACAGGCTGCGAAAAATGTCGTTGTCGACATGATCGCGCAGGTGGTTCAGATAGCGCTGGCCCAGGTCAAGGTTGCGGATGCCCTTGACGAACCTGCTCGTATCCAGCGCCATCGGCTGAAGGATAAAGCCAAATTGGCGTGTCCGGCTTCAGGTTTTGCAAAGCGGCCTCCAACCAGGACATCGATCGGTGATGGCCCGGGGTGCGATCGCTGAGTACTGCTTGGTCAACCTGGGGCAGCGTCTGGCCGGGATACCAGGACTTAAGAGCGTCGTGCAGCAGTGGCCGGCAGAAAGTCTCGACCGATTGGATAGAGGCCATGGCCTGCTCCAGCTTGCGGGTGGCCTTATGACTGAGCTGCAGACGGCTTTTCAGCGTGCTGCGCTGCGCAAGGGTGCTCTGTTGCAGCCAACTCGGCATTCGTTGATGGATCAAGGCAAGGTGATGAGGCAGTGCGTGAGACATGAGCTGCTCCTGGTGTGTGGAGCAGCGAGGCTAAGCAAACGCCAGTGCCGGGGTTGTGTATCCGGTTACTACCTGTGCCGGACAAGGCTTGAGTGGGCGGGCTCGACACCTTGCTCACGCAAGCGCTTGTATAAGGTGGTGCGGCTGATACCCAGGCTGCGGGCCAGCGAGGAGAGGTTGCCGTTAGCCGAGCGCAGCAGTTCAACCAGGCTGCCGGTTGCCGGCGCATTGCCTGGCAACGCGCAACTTTCTGAAGGACCAGAGTGTGGTTCAGCAAAACCTGGTGGTAGGTGTTCGATGCTGATCGCAGCGGTGCCAGCGAGTGCCAGTGCCACTTGCAGCACGCTGCTCAGTTGCCGCAGGTTGCCAGGCCAGGGGTGGTTGAGCAAAACCTCCATCACTTGGGCAGTCAGCTGCTGGGGTTGCCCAGCCTCGCAATAGCGGGCATGCAGTTGCTCGATCAACTGACGCTTATCGCTACGCTCGCGCAGCGCTGGCAGTGTCAGGCTCAGGCCAGCGATGCGATAGTAGAGGTCTTGGCGAAATGAGCCGTCGCGCACTTGCACGGCCAGGTCGCGATTACTCGCCGAAACCACCCTGATGTCCACCGCCACTGGCTCAGCGCTGCCCAGCGGTTGAATGCTGCGCGATTGCAGCACCCGCAGAAGACGAGCTTGGGTGGCCAGTGGCATGTCGCCGATCTCATCGAGAAACAGGATGCCCAGGTGGGCCTTGCGGATCAGTCCAGGGTTGCCTTTGTGGTGGGCACCGGTAAAGGCGCCTTTGTCATAACCGAACAGTTCCGACTCCACCAGCTCGGCTGGGATCGCTGCACAGTTGACCGCCACCAGTGGTTGCTGGGCACGGCTGCTGGCGCGGTGCAGGGCTTGCACGAAGACTTCTTTGCCGACGCCCGTTTCGCCCTGAACCAGCACCGGGATGTCCTTTTCCAGCAGTAGCCCAGCCTGGGCCAAGGCCTTCTCCACACGCGGGTCGTAGTTGCCGCTGCGCTGACCAGTGCGCGGCTTGCGTGGGGCGTGCCATTGGCAATGCAAGCGGTTGCGCCCGGTCGCTTGCAAGGCAAACGGCTGGCCCTCGGCTTGCGCCAGGATCTCGCGTAGCGGGATCTGGAAGAGCTGCTCCAGATTGTGCTGCAGCGGCACCCGGCCCAGCAGGCTATCGGCCCGGTGGTTGGCGGCCAGTACCCGACCGTGTTCGTCGAACAGCAGCAGGCCGGCCCATGAGCTGTCGAGGTTATCCGGACCACTGTTGAACAGCAGCTGGTGCAATTGATCGGCATGCCGGGCGAGGATCAGCCGGTTCTCCAGGCTCTGGCTCATCATGCGCACCAGGCCCAGGGTTTGAGCGGCGGGCAGATAACCATCGCTGGCCACATCGAGCACGCCAATCAGGCCTCGCTCGGCATCGAACAACGGCGCAGCGGCGCTGGCCATGTAGCGATTCTGGCGCAGGAAGTGCTCGTCCTGGCTGACATGAATGGCTTCGCCGCAGATCAGCGCGGTGCCCAGGGCATTGGTCCCCACGCCTTGCTCGCGCCAGCAGGCTCCAGGGCAGAAACCATGTTGTTGGCGCGGCTCGACAAAACGCTGCGTACCCCAGGTCTGCAGCAGGCAGCCAGCGGCATCGGCGAGCATGACCAGATAGCTGGAGTTGCCCAACAGGTGGCTGTATTGCGGCATGACCTCATCTCGGGTTACGCGCAGCAGGGCTTGCTGGCGTTCGAGCAGGGCGTTCAGTTGCACGGGGGTTAGGCAGTCGAAATCCGGCGCGCCGTGGGGCGCCAGGCCGTGCTCGCGGCAACGCGCCCAGGAGGCCTGGATCAATTGGGCATGGGTCGATGCGGATGCGGCCATGGGCCTGTCCTGTGTGATTGTTGTTTTGTGCCGACCGCAGTTCAGTGTTGTTCAGCGCTGTTCATTGTCAATGCCGGGTCTGTTCAGTTGTGCAGCGAAACTGTTCATTGGTGTTCAGTCGGCTTGTGCTGGCAACCAGCGTTGATGCCTCGCGGCTCGGTGATAGAGCCCTCGCCCCTGGCCTGGCACGGATCTGGCTCTGGTCTGCGCACAACAACGACAAAAGGCCACGCCATGTCCCTGGTGCTCGAGCAGGTCAGCCGCAGCGTCGACAACCAGCCTTGGATTGTCGATGCCAGCCTGCGTTTCGAACCCGGCTCGTTCAACGTGCTGTTGGGTCGCACCCTGGCCGGCAAGACCAGCCTGATGCGCCTCATGGCCGGGCTCGATCGGCCTGATCGTGGTCGGGTGCTGATCAATGGCCAAGACGTTACCGGCGTGCCGGTGCGTCAGCGCAACGTGTCGATGGTCTATCAGCAGTTCATCAATTACCCGACCCTGACGGTCTTCGAGAACATCGCCTCGCCCTTGCGCCAGGCACGTCTGGCGGAGGACGAAATTCGTCGGCGGGTGCAGGAAACGGCGCAGATGCTGCGCATCGAGGCGTATCTGCAGCGCTTGCCGTTGGAGCTGTCCGGCGGCCAGCAGCAGCGCACGGCGATGGCCCGTGCGCTGGTCAAGGACGCCTCGCTGATCCTGTTCGACGAGCCGTTGGTCAACCTCGACTACAAGTTGCGCGAGGGGCTGCGCCAGGAGTTGCGCGAGCTGTTCGCCGCACGCAACTGCATTGCCGTGTACGCCACCACCGAGCCGAACGAAGCGTTGGCCTTGGGCGGTACCACGACCCTGGTTGATCGAGGGCGGATTATCCAGAGTGCAGCCAGCGCCGAGGTCTACCACCACCCTTGTAACGAGCTGGCCGCCGAGCTGTTTTCCGAACCGCCGATCAATCTGGTGCCCGGGCAGATCGCCGGTAACGAAGTCAGCCTGGCCGGCGCGGTGCACTTTGCCCGCAACGCCGACCTGCGCCGGCTGGGCGATGGCCAGTACCGCTTCGGCGTGCGTCCCAGCCATATCACGCTAGTGCCGGCGCATGACGATGACCTGGAGTTGCCGGTGCTGGTGGAGTTGGCCGAAATCAGTGGCTCGGAAACCTTCCTGCATGTGCGCAACGAGCACTGGCGAATGATTCTGCACCTGCCCGGTGTGCACGAGTATCAGGTCGACACGGCCATTCGTGTGTTTGTCCCGACCCACAAGCTGTTCGTCTTCGACAGCGCCGGAGCACTGGTGCAGGCGCCTGGCCTGCGCGAAACGAGGAGCGCCTGATGGCCGAGATTCGTTTGCGCCAGTTGGCTCACAGCTACAGCCGCCAGCCACGCTCATCGGCCGACTATGCCTTGCATGAGCTGGAGCATGTCTGGGAGCAGGGTGGGGCCTATGCCTTGCTTGGGCCGTCGGGCTGCGGCAAGTCGACCTTGCTCAACATCATTTCCGGTTTGCTCAGCCCCTCCCAGGGCGAGGTGCTGTTCGACGGCAAACCGGTCAATGAACTGTCGCCGCAGCAGCGCAACATCGCCCAGGTGTTTCAGTTCCCGGTTGTCTACGACACCATGAGCGTGTTCGACAACCTGGCCTTTCCCCTGCGCAACCAGGGCCTGGACGAAACCCGGGTGCGCGCGCGGGTGGCGGAGATCGCCGAGGTGCTCGACCTGGCTGAGGTACTGAAAAAGAAAGCGCGCAACCTCAGCGCCGACGAGAAGCAGAAAGTTTCCATGGGGCGTGGCCTGGTGCGTGATGACGTCTCGGCGATCCTCTTCGACGAGCCGCTGACGGTGATCGACCCGCACCTGAAGTGGAAGCTGCGGCGCAAGCTCAAGCAGATCCATGAGCAGTTCAACATCACCATGATCTACGTCACCCATGATCAGCTGGAGGCCTCGACCTTCGCCGACAAGATTGCGGTGATGCATGGCGGACGGATCGTCCAGTTCGGCACCCCGCGTGAGCTGTTCGAGCGCCCGCGGCACACCTTTGTCGGCTACTTCATCGGTAGCCCCGGGATGAACCTGATCGAGGTGCGCGCGCAGGCCGATGGGGTGGGTTTTGGCGACGTCCACCTAACGCTGCCAGCAGGCTTGCGCGAGCGTCTGGCGGAGCAGCCGGGCGGGCGCCTGCAGGTGGGTATCAGGCCGGAATTCGTGCAGGTTTGGGAGCGGCCGCTGGACGATACCTTCGAGGCGCTTGTGGTGGATGTGGAGGATTTGGGCACCTACCGCATTGTCACGCTCGATTTGGCCGGCACCCCGCTCAAGGCGCGTATGCCAGAAGATCGGCCGGTGCCACAGGGACGCGCCTGGGTCAGCTTGCCGAGCCAGTGGTTGATGCTCTATGTCGATGATCTGCTGCTGGAGCTGGCGCCATGAACAAGGTGCCGAACAACAAGGCCTGGTGGTTGGTGCTGCCGGTGTTCCTGCTGGTCGCGTTCAGCGCGGTGATCCCGATGATGACCGTGGTCAACTATTCGCTGCAGGACATCTTCGATCAGTCCAATCGCTACTTCGTCGGCACCGACTGGTATCGCCAGGTGCTGCGAGATCCGGCCCTGCACGACGCGCTGTTGCGTCAGTTCATCTATTCCGGTTGCGTGCTGCTGATCGAGATCCCGCTGGGCATCGCCATCGCCCTGACCATGCCGACCAAAGGCCGCATGGCCTCGGTGTGCCTGATCGTGATGGCCATCCCGCTGCTGATTCCATGGAACGTGGTGGGCACCATCTGGCAGATCTTCGGCCGTGCCGATATCGGCCTGCTCGGGGCTACCCTGGCGCAGTTGGGGGTCAACTACAACTATGCCGGTAACCCCTTCGATGCCTGGGTCACGGTGCTGGTGATGGATGTCTGGCACTGGACTTCACTGGTCGCGCTGCTGTGCTACTCGGGCCTGCGCGCGATCCCCGATGTGTATTACCAGGCTGCGCGCATCGACCGCGCCTCGGCCTGGGCGGTGTTTCGGCATATCCAATTGCCCAAGCTGAAGAATGTGCTGCTGATCGCGGTAATGCTGCGTTTCATGGACAGCTTCATGATCTACACCGAGCCTTTCGTGCTCACCGGCGGCGGCCCCGGCAATGCCACCACCTTCCTCAGTCAGACCCTGACGCGCATGGCCGTGGGGCAGTTCGACCTAGGCCCGGCAGCGGCGTTCTCGCTGGTGTATTTCCTGATCATCCTGCTGGTGTCGTGGCTGTTCTACACGGCCATGACCCATGCCGACAAGGACTAGGCCGATGACCCTGCGCAAGACAGTGCCCTTGCTGCTGTACTTCTTCTTCCTGCTGGTGCCGATCTATTGGCTGCTGAACATGTCGTTCAAGCCCAACAGCGAGATCCTCGGCGGCCTGACCTTGTGGCCAGAGGCATTCACCCTGGATAACTACAAGGTGATCTTCACTGACCCCAGCTGGTACACCGGCTACCTCAACTCGCTGTACTACGTGTGCCTGAATACCCTGATCTCGCTGGCAGTGGCGCTGCCGGCTGCGTATGCCTTCTCGCGCTACCGCTTTCTCGGCGACCGGCACCTGTTCTTCTGGCTGTTGACCAACCGCATGGCACCACCGGCGGTGTTCTTGCTGCCGTTCTTCCAGCTGTATTCCTCGATCGGCCTGTTCGACACCCATATCGCCGTGGCCCTGGCGCACTGCCTGTTCAACGTGCCGCTGGCGGTGTGGATCCTGGAAGGCTTCATGTCCGGCGTGCCCAAGGAAATCGACGAAACCGCCTACATCGACGGTTATAGCTTCCCGCGTTTTTTTGTGAAGATTTTCATCCCGCTGATCGGCTCGGGGATCGGTGTGACGGCGTTTTTCTGCTTCATGTTTTCTTGGGTCGAATTGCTGCTGGCGCGCACCTTGACCTCGGTCAACGCCAAGCCGATCGCCGCGGTGATGACTCGCACCGTGTCGGCCTCGGGCATCGACTGGGGGGTGCTAGCCGCCGCCGGGGTGCTGACGATCCTGCCAGGCATGCTGGTGATCTGGTTTGTCCGTAACCATGTGGCCAAGGGCTTCGCCTTGGGCCGGGTGTAGGAGGGCGACGCGATGGAGTGGATGGCCTGGACCTTGCCCACTGCGCTGTTTTTCATCGCAGTGGGCCTGATGCTGTTGGGCATGACCGTGCTTGAGCTGCGCCGGCCGTGCATCGAGCGGCGTGGTTTTCTGCCGATTGTCACCACCCGTGGCGACCGGCTGTTCATCGGTTTGCTGGCCAGTGCCTACCTGCACCTATTGATAATTGGGGTCAGCGACTGGCCGTTGTGGGTGGCCTCGCTGTTGTCGCTGGCTTGGCTGGTGCTGGTGCTGCGCTGGGGATGACTGGCGCCGTGGAATAACTCAATCGGGAGATCACAATGTTCGATAACGACAACAAGCGGCGACATTTGACCCTGGCCGCGGTACTTGTGCTAGGGCTGCAGGGCAACGCCTGGGCCGATCAGTACGAGGACGCGGCGAAGAAATGGATCGACAGCGAATTCAAGCCCTCGACCCTGACCCCGCAGCAGCAGATGGACGAACTCAAGTGGTTTATCAAAGCCGCCGAATCGTTCCGTGGGATGAAGATCAACGTGGTTTCGGAAACCATCACCACCCACGAGTACGAGTCCAAGGTACTGGCCAAGGCCTTCAGTGAGATCACTGGGATTGCGCTGACCCACGACCTGCTGCAAGAAGGCGATGTGGTGGAAAAGCTGCAGACCCAGATGCAGTCGGACAAGAATATTTATGACGGCTGGGTCAACGACTCCGACTTGATCGGTACCCATTTTCGCTACGGCAAGGTCGAATCGATTACCGACATGATGGCCAACGAAGGCAAGGCCTACACCTCGCCGACCCTGGATCTGCAAGACTTCATCGGCATCTCGTTCACCACAGCGCCAGACGGCAAGGTCTACCAACTGCCCGACCAGCAGTTCGCCAACTTGTACTGGTTCCGCGCTGACTGGTTCGATCGCCCCGAGCTCAAGGCCAAGTTCAAGGAGAAGTACGGCTACGAACTGGGTGTGCCGGTGAACTGGTCGGCCTACGAGGACATCGCCAAGTTCTTCACCGAGGACGTCAAGGAGATCGACGGCAAGCGCGTCTATGGCCACATGGACTACGGCAAGAAAGACCCATCGTTGGGCTGGCGCTTCACTGACGCCTGGTTCTCCATGGCCGGCGGCGGCGACAAGGGCCTGCCCAATGGCCTGCCGGTGGACGAGTGGGGGATACGCGTTGAGGACTGTCATCCGGTTGGTTCCAGCGTTACTCGGGGTGGCGACACCAACGGCCCAGCGGCGGTCTATGCGACCCAGAAATATGTCGACTGGATGCGAGCCTATGCGCCCAAGGAAGCCCAGGGCATGACCTTCTCCGAGGCAGGCCCGGTGCCTGCGCAAGGCAACATCGCTCAGCAGATCTTCTGGTACACCGCGTTTACCGCGGACATGACCAAGCCCGGCCTGCCGGTAGTCAACGCCGACGGTACGCCGAAGTGGCGCATGGCGCCTTCGCCGAAGGGGCCGTACTGGGAGGAGGGGATGAAGCTCGGTTACCAGGACACAGGCTCCTGGACGTTCTTCAAATCCACTCCCGAGAAGCAGCGCTTGGCGGCCTGGCTGTATGCGCAGTTCGTCACTTCCAAGACCGTATCGTTGAAAAAGACCATCGTCGGCCTGACGCCAATTCGTGAGTCGGACATCAATTCCCAGGCCATGACCGAGCTTGCGCCCAAACTTGGCGGCTTGGTGGAGTTCTACCGCAGCCCGGCCCGGGTGCAGTGGACGCCGACCGGCACCAACGTCCCGGATTACCCGCGCCTGGCCCAGTTGTGGTGGAGCCATATCGCCGAAGTGGCCAGTGGCGAGAAGACTCCGCAGCAGGCGCTCGATGGCCTGGCCCGCGATCAGGACCGCATGCTTGAACGGCTTGAACGCTCCAAGGCGCAGGCGACCTGTGCGCCCAAGCTCAATCCGGAGAAAGATGCCCAGTATTGGTTCGACCAGCCGGGTGCACCCAAGCCTAAGCTTGAGAACGAGAAGCCCAAGGGCGAGACGGTGAGCTACAGCGAGTTGCTCAAGTCGTGGGAGGCGGCGCGTAAGTGACTTGAGGGTGATGCTGTACGTGCCAAGGCGCAGAGCGTTCTGCGTGGGAGCGGGCTTGCCCCGCGATGAGGCCGGTGAGGGCTGCATGAAATTCAGTGCATAAAAAAACGGCACCTGCTAAAGGTGCCGTTCTCTATTCAACTCACTTATGCAGCTCTTCGGCGGCAAACAGTGTGTTCTCCAGCAAGCACGCCCGGGTCATCGGGCCCACGCCGCCCGGTACCGGGGTGATCCAGCCTGCGCGGGGCAGGGCAGTCTCATAGACCACGTCGCCCACCAGCTTGCCGTCTTCCTGGCGGTTGATGCCGACGTCGATGACGATGGCGCCTTGCTTGATCCACTCACCCTTGACCAGGCCTGGCTTGCCAGCAGCCACCACCACCAGGTCGGCGCGGCCGACGTGGCCGGCCAGGTCCTTGGTAAAGCGGTGGGTGACGGTCACGGTGCAGCCGGCCAGCAGCAGTTCCATGGCCATTGGCCGGCCAACGATGTTCGAAGCGCCCACTACGACCGCGTTCATCCCATACAGATCCTGCCCGGTGCTTTCCAGCAAGGTCATGATGCCTTTGGGCGTGCACGGGCGCAGCAGCGGGATACGTTGGGCCAGACGACCGACGTTATAAGGATGGAAGCCATCGACGTCTTTGTCCGGACGGATGCGCTCGAGCAGCAGCGAGGCGTCCAGGTGTGCCGGCAGCGGCAGTTGCAGCAGGATGCCGTCGACCGCTGCATCGTCATTGAGGTGATCGATCAGCTCGGTCAGGGCTTGCTGCGTGGTATCGCTAGGCAGGTCGAAGGCCTGGGAAATGAAGCCGACCTCCTCGCAGTCCTTGCGCTTGTGCGATACATAGACTTGGGAAGCGGGATCGGTGCCGACCAGGATCACCGCCAGGCCTGGCGTACGCAGGCCTTGCTGGCGACGCTCCACGACACGTTGAGCGATCTGCTGGCGCAGGCGGGCGGCGATCGCCTTGCCATCGATAAGGTGTGCAGTCATAGACGCGTGATTAACCATCGAGAAAGGAACATATAGAAGCGCGCATTCTCGCACGACACGGCGCGAGGGCAAAGGCGGGTGGTCGGGCAAATCCCCTAACCCCTTCAATAATTTAAATTTTTTAGAGAAAGAGGTTGACGCTTTTGCAGCTCGTCTATAACATTCGGCGCACTTGTCGGGCACAGCCTAGCACTGGTTGGCTAAGTCGGGCAGAATGAGTGGTTTAACAGCTTGACTGATAAGCCTCATTCGGTCAGGCGGCATGCTTATGCGCCCGTAGCTCAGCTGGATAGAGCATCCGCCTTCTAAGCGGATGGTCGCAGGTTCGAGTCCTGCCGGGTGCGCCATTAGGCGGCATAGGCACGCAAGTGAAGTTGTAGCGCGATATGGTGGGCGTAGCTCAGTTGGTAGAGCGCCGGATTGTGATTCCGGTTGTCGTGGGTTCGATTCCCATCGTCCACCCCATATTCTGCAAAGGCGCCTTGATTGTTGGATCTGGCGCCTTTGTTTTAAGTGTTACACGCGGACGTGGTGAAATTGGTAGACACACTGGATTTAGGTTCCAGCGGCGCAAGCTGTAAGAGTTCGAGTCTCTTCGTCCGCACCATGTTTCTGTAAGCTTCAATGCAACACTGCAACACCGCAATATGGTGGGCGTAGCTCAGTTGGTAGAGCGCCGGATTGTGATTCCGGTTGTCGTGGGTTCGATTCCCATCGTCCACCCCATATTTTTCGAAGGCGCCTTGATTGTATAATCAGGCGCCTTTTGTTTTATCTGCTTCACGCGGACGTGGTGAAATTGGTAGACACACTGGATTTAGGTTCCAGCGGCGCAAGCTGTAAGAGTTCGAGTCTCTTCGTCCGCACCATTCCCCTGCTTTCAACGGCCATCGAGCGCGTGTGAGGGCTCTAAAAAAATGCCGCCATGTGCGGCATTTTTTTTGTTCTGGCAGTGTCCTGTTCAGTGTTTTTTTTGGCGTTACCGTCATTCGCCTGGCGCTAGCGATTATGGGTGCGCAAGGCTGCAGGCCTGATCGTGCCTGGCTTTTCGGCTGTTCTATGAGTTTGCTTGGGTTGGTCGGATTCTTGCTTGCGAATGTCACCTCGCCAGCCTGCCGGCTGCGTCCCTCGTGTAAAAAAAGGAACTGACCATGAAAGTCTGCAGCGCGACCCGAGAAAACTTTTACAGCCTGCTTGGCGCGGTATTTCAAGCGTTGGACAAGCGTCCGGTGGTGGCGGAGTTGGGTGTGTTGCGCGGGGAGAATGCGTTGAAGCTGCGCGCAGCCCTGGCGCCAGAGCGCATGGTTTTGATCGATAGCTGGAGCAAGGCCTCCAACGAGGCCTACAGTCCATTCGAGGAGCTGCCGTCGTGGGTCAGCCCGGTCGATGCCTATGAGTACTACTATGGTGGCTCATTGCACGATGAATCGACCTGGGACAGGCTCTACGACGAGTGCGCAGCGAAGTTTGTCGATATGCCCGAGGTGACGATGATTCGCTCCGATACCATTGGTGGGATCGAGAAGGTTCGCCAGCAAACCGGTATCCAGCAGTTCGACCTGGTCTATGTCGATGCCAATCACCAGTATGAATACGTGCTGCGCGACATGATGCGCTATCAGGAGTTCCTGGGTGAAGATGGCATCATGATGCTCAATGACTGCTGTCACAGTGAGAACGGCACCAAGCAGAATCTGGGCGTACTCGAGGCGCTGGGTAGCTTCCTCAAGCGTTCAGACTTCATTCCTGTGGCAATGACCAACACCGATTGGTCGGATGTGATCCTGGTGCGCCGTAACTCGATGCTGGTACAGCTTGTCGATATGGCACTGGCCAACTCTGATGTGCCCTATGTCGAAATCCCACATCAACTGATCACGGCGGCGCGTGTGGTGTATGGCGCGCAGCGTCACAATATCAGCTTCGTGTGAAGGAGGAGTGGCGTGCGCTGACAGGCTGCTCTGGTGGTCGGTTGTCGGTGCTGCTTGCCTGCCTCTTGTTGGTGGCTTGCCAATCGCCTCGTGAGGCGCTTGAAGCGCTTGCTGGCGAGCACCGGCGCACGGTCGAGGTGCTGGCCACTGCGGATTTTCCACTGGTCATAAGCGCTCCAGTCGGCGCGCTGCGCCCGGGTGCGTTGCGGGTCTATCTCGAGGGGGACGGGCATGCCTGGGCGACCTCCTCGCAGCCTAGCCTTGACCCTAGTCCGCGTAGGCTGTTGCTGGCTGGTTTGGCCATGGATGATCCGTTGCCTTCGGTGTATCTGGCCAGGCCGTGCCAGTTCGTCAGTGGTGAGCGGTGTGCGCCCGCGCTTTGGACTTCTGAGCGGTTTTCCGAGTCGGTGCTTCTAGCGCTTGAGCAGGCGCTCGATCAATTGAAAAAACGTTACGGCAACCAGTCGTTCGAGTTGGTCGGCTATTCCGGAGGAGGGGCGCTGGCATTGTTGTTGGCGGGGCGCCGTAGCGATGTACTGCAAGTGCAGACGCTGGCCGGTAATCTCAGCCCCGCCGAGTGGACGCGCGCGCTGCAACTGACGCCGCTTACGGGGTCGCTTGAGCCGCTGCACTACCGTCAATACCTGGCGCGGATTGCTCAGCGCCACCTGCTCGGAGGCGATGATCGTCAGGTGCCTGGGCAGGTAGCGGCGGTCTATAAAGGTCAATTGGGTGTAGCCAGCTGCGCTCAATTCGTCACTTTGCCAGGCGTCGGCCATGAGCAGGGTTGGGCGCAGGCTTGGCAGCAATGGCGCGGTCGTCCATTAGGGTGTTCTAGCGAACGCCAATAGCTGTCAGTCATCCTGCCCTCTGGTGGCGGCCTTATAAAAGCTGATAGATTTCAGTCGGTTGAAACTCCGGTCGACAAGCCGGTAGAGGAATTGCCCCAATGATTGCAAAAGAAGCCCGCCAAGCCGTGGCGCTAGAGCGTTTCGCCCAAGCCAATCCGCAGATGCTCGAGGAGATTCGCGAGCTGGATCCGCGCGAGCAGGCCCAGCAGATTGAATGGGCGTTCGAAGACGCAGCGCAGGAGCAGGGTATAGAACCCTGGGAGTTGACCCTGCAACTGATCGCCGAGAGCCCTGAACAGCTGCAAGCGATGCGTCTGGAGGTCCATCGCGAGGTGGCCGAGGCGCTGGGTATGGAGTGGCAAGAGTACTGCGCGTTCAACGAGATCGATCCCGAGCAGGGGTGATGGTCGCTTGGCCGGGTAGTTGTTTGACAAGGTTTTTCAACTGCGTGCCCCAAGCGGTGGCGTGCAGCCCTTAACGGATAGGGCCTGGCGGCTGATCGCGCAGGTCCTTGAATGAAATCGATCGGCGTGGTTTCCCGTCGTCCCGAGTGGGGTGACTTCTGGTGCGTGAGTCACTAGAATGCTTGCCCTTGATTCTGGAGTCGGGCTATCGCCGGCTAACGTCTGTGCAACGAGGAATATCCATGCAAGTTTCGGTTGAAAACACTTCCGCTCTCGAGCGCCGCATGACCATCGCCGTTCCGGCCGAGCGCGTCGAGACCGAAGTCAACAAGCGTCTGCAACAGACTGCCCGTCGCGCCAAGGTTCCAGGCTTCCGGCCTGGCAAGGTGCCAATGAGCGTCATCCGTCAGCGTTACGAAGACGCTGCCCGCCAGGAAGCGTTCGGTGACCTGGTCCAGTCGTCCTTCTACGAAGCCGTAGTCGAGCAGAAGCTGAACCCGGCTGGCGCCCCAGCTGTTGAGCCTAAGTCCTTCGAAAAAGGCAAGGACCTGGAATTCGTTGCCATCTTCGAAGTATTCCCAGAGTTCACCGTTGCAGGTTTCGAGTCGATCAACGTCGAGCGCCTGAGCGCCGAAGTGGCTGACGCTGACCTGGACAACATGCTGGAAGTCCTGCGCAAGCAGAACACCCGTTTCGAAACCGTTGAGCGCGCTGCGCAAAACGATGACCAAGTCAACATCGACTTCGTTGGCAAGGTCGACGGTGAAGTATTCGCCGGTGGTTCGGCCAAGGGCACCCAGCTGGTATTGGGTTCCGGCCGCATGATCCCAGGCTTCGAAGATGGCCTGGTTGGCGCCAAGGCTGGCGAAGAGCGCGTTGTTAACGTGACCTTCCCAGAGGACTACCAGAACCTCGACCTGGCGGGTAAAGCCGCCGAGTTCACCATCACTGTCAACAGCGTTTCCGCGCCTCAGCTGCCTGAGTTGAACGAAGAGTTCTTCGCTCAGTTCGGCATCAAAGAGTCGACCCTGGAAGGCTTCCGCAACGAAGTTCGCAAGAACATGGAGCGTGAGCTGCGCCAGGCGATCAAGACCAAGGTGAAAAACCAGGTCATGGACGGTCTGCTGGCCGCCAACCCGATCGAAGTGCCAAAAGCGCTGCTGGAAAACGAAGTCAACCGTCTGCGCGTACAAGCTGTTCAGCAGTTCGGTGGCAACATCAAGCCTGACCAACTGCCGGCCGAACTGTTCGAAGAGCAGGCCAAGCGTCGCGTTGTCCTGGGTCTGATCGTTGCTGAAGTGGTCAAGCAATTCGACCTCAAGCCTGACGAAGGCAAGGTTCGCGAGATGATCGAAGAAATGGCTTCGGCTTACCAAGAGCCAGAGCAGGTCATCAGCTGGTACTACAAGAACGACCAGCAACTGAACGAAGTGCGTTCGGTTGTGCTGGAAGAGCAAGTTGTAGATACTGTCTTGCAGAAAGCGACTGTGACCGACAAATCGGTCTCGTACGAAGACGCAGTCAAACCAGCCCAGGCGCCTGCCGAAGCTGAGTAAGCTGCCCCTCTCGTAGGAAGCCCCCACAAGCCAGCCTTCGCGCTGGCTTGTGCGTATTCAAGCCATGACTATTTGGGAGTGAGTGCAGGACATGTCCCGCAATTCTTATATTCAGCAGAGCTCTGACATCCAGGCCGCAGGCGGCTTGGTCCCGATGGTTATCGAGCAGTCCGCCCGTGGCGAACGCGCCTATGACATCTACTCGCGCCTGTTGAAGGAGCGAGTGATCTTCCTGGTAGGTCCGGTAGAAGACTACATGGCCAACCTGGTCGTGGCGCAACTGCTGTTCCTGGAAGCGGAAAACCCGGACAAGGATATCCATCTCTACATCAACTCACCGGGCGGTTCGGTGACTGCTGGTATGTCGATCTACGACACCATGCAGTTCATCAAGCCGGACGTCTCCACCATCTGCATCGGCCAAGCCTGCAGCATGGGCGCCTTCCTGTTGACCGCGGGTGCCAAAGGCAAGCGTCACTGCCTGCCGAACTCGCGCGTCATGATCCACCAGCCGCTCGGCGGCTTCCAGGGTCAGGCGACCGACATCCAGATCCACGCCCAGGAGATCCTCAGCATCAAGGGTCGTCTGAACGAGCTGCTGGCCTACCACACCGGCCAGGACCTCGAGACTATCCAGCGTGATACTGAGCGCGACAACTTCATGAGCGCCCAGCGCGCGGCCGAGTACGGCCTGATCGACTCGGTATACGACAAGCGGCAACTGGTCTCCTGATCCCAGGGGCCAGAGCGGGTAGGCGCCGAAAGCGCCTACCTGCGGACTTGAAAAAGCCCGCAATTGCCTTCATCTTGTGTTTCAAGCCTACCGGATTGGATCGATCGAATGACTGACACCCGTAACGGCGAGGACAGCGGCAAATTGCTCTATTGCTCCTTCTGCGGCAAAAGCCAGCACGAAGTGCGCAAATTGATTGCCGGGCCCTCGGTATTTATCTGCGACGAGTGCGTCGACCTGTGCAACGACATCATCCGCGAGGAGGTGCAGGAAGCCCAGGCCGAGAGCAACGCGCACAAACTGCCTTCGCCGAAAGAAATCAGCGGCATCCTGGACCAGTACGTCATTGGTCAGGAGCGCGCCAAGAAGGTGCTGTCCGTAGCGGTGTACAACCACTACAAGCGCCTGAACCAGCGTGACAAGAAGGGCGACGAAGTCGAACTGGGCAAAAGCAACATCCTGCTCATCGGGCCTACTGGCTCGGGCAAGACCCTGCTCGCCGAAACCCTTGCACGCCTGTTGAACGTACCGTTCACCATTGCTGACGCCACCACCCTGACCGAAGCGGGTTATGTCGGTGAGGACGTTGAGAACATCATTCAGAAACTGCTGCAAAAGTGCGACTACGACGTAGAAAAAGCCCAGATGGGCATTGTCTACATCGACGAGATCGACAAGATTTCGCGCAAGTCGGACAACCCGTCGATCACCCGTGACGTTTCGGGCGAGGGCGTGCAGCAGGCGCTGTTGAAGCTGATCGAAGGCACCGTGGCCTCCGTGCCGCCGCAAGGTGGCCGTAAGCACCCGCAACAGGAATTCCTGCAGGTTGATACCCGCAATATCCTGTTCATCTGCGGTGGCGCATTCTCGGGGCTGGAGAAAGTCATCCAGAACCGTTCCACCAAAGGTGGCATCGGCTTCAGTGCTGAAGTGCGCAGTAAGGAAGAAGGCAAGAAGGTCGGTGAATCCCTGCGTGAAGTCGAGCCTGACGATCTGGTCAAGTTCGGTCTGATCCCGGAATTCGTTGGTCGTCTGCCAGTGCTGGCGACGCTCGACGAACTGGATGAGGCTGCGCTGATGCAGATCCTCACCGAGCCGAAGAACGCGCTGACCAAGCAATATGGCAAGCTGTTCGAAATGGAAGGCGTGGACCTTGAGTTCCGCAGCGACGCGCTCAAGGCCGTTGCTCGCAAGGCTCTGGAGCGCAAGACTGGCGCCCGTGGCCTGCGTTCGATCCTCGAAGGCGTGCTGCTCGACACCATGTATGAAATTCCTTCGCAGAAGGAAGTCAGCAAGGTGGTGATCGACGAGAGCGTCATTGAAGGTAGCTCGCAACCGCTGCTCATCTACGAGAACAGCGAGCCGCAAGCCAAAGCCGCGCCAGACGCCTGATTCAGGTATTTGTTGCGTAAACAGAAGGGGCCTACGGGCCCCTTTCTGCTTTTCCTGCTTAAGCGCTTGTAATTTCGCAGGGCTGCCCCCACATTAGGTCCAAGCATCATTTCCACCGGTTTCCGGCCATAAGGCCGCTGTAGAGGCGAAATCATGAAGACCACCCTCGACTTGCCTCTTTTGCCATTGCGCGATGTCGTCGTCTATCCGCACATGGTTATCCCGCTGTTCGTGGGGCGCGAAAAATCCATCGAGGCCCTCGAGGCCGCGATGACGGGCGAAAAGCAGATCCTGCTGCTGGCCCAGAAGAATCCAGCCGATGATGATCCAGGTGAAGACGCCCTGTATCGCGTGGGCACCATAGCCACTGTCCTGCAGCTGCTGAAACTGCCCGACGGTACCGTCAAGGTGCTGGTCGAGGGTGAGCAGCGCGGCGCGGTCGAGCGTTTCACTGAAGTCGATGGGCACGTACGTGCCGAAGTCAGCCTGATCGATGAAATCGACGCACCTGAACGTGAGTCGGAAGTCTTCGTGCGCAGCCTGCTGTCGCAGTTCGAGCAATACGTGCAGTTGGGCAAGAAGGTGCCAGCCGAAGTGCTGTCCTCGCTCAACAGCATCGAAGAGCCTGGGCGCCTGGTCGATACCATGGCCGCGCACATGGCGCTGAAGATCGAGCAGAAGCAGGAGATCCTCGAGATCGTCGACCTGCAGACACGTGTCGAACACGTGCTGGCCCTGCTGGACGCGGAAATCGACCTGTTGCAGGTTGAGAAGCGTATCCGTGGTCGGGTCAAGAAGCAGATGGAGCGCAGCCAGCGCGAGTACTACCTGAATGAGCAGATGAAGGCCATTCAGAAAGAGCTCGGCGATGGCGATGAAGGTCACAATGAGGTCGAGGAGCTGAAAAAGCGTATCGACGCCGCTGGCCTGCCCAAAGACGCCCTGGCCAAGGCCCAGGCCGAGCTGAACAAGCTCAAGCAAATGTCGCCGATGTCGGCTGAGGCCACCGTGGTCCGCTCCTACCTGGACTGGCTTGTACAGGTGCCGTGGAAGGCGCAGAGCAAGGTCCGTCTCGATCTGACCAAGGCCGAGGAAATTCTCGACGCCGACCACTACGGCCTGGAGGAGGTCAAGGAGCGCATCCTTGAGTACCTCGCCGTGCAAAAACGGGTGAAGAAGATCCGTGGTCCGGTGCTGTGCCTGGTCGGTCCTCCGGGTGTCGGCAAGACCTCGCTGGCCGAGTCGATCGCCGCTGCGACCAACCGCAAGTTCGTGCGCATGGCCCTTGGTGGGGTGCGTGACGAGGCTGAGATCCGTGGCCACCGCCGCACCTACATCGGCTCCATGCCCGGTCGTCTGATTCAGAAAATGACCAAGGTGGGTGTACGCAATCCGCTGTTCTTGCTCGATGAAATCGACAAGATGGGCAGCGACATGCGTGGTGACCCGGCATCGGCGCTGCTGGAAGTGCTCGACCCCGAGCAGAACCACAATTTCAACGATCACTACCTGGAGGTCGACTACGACCTGTCGGATGTGATGTTCCTGTGCACCTCCAACTCGATGAACATCCCGCCGGCGCTGCTTGACCGGATGGAAGTGATCCGCCTGCCGGGTTACACCGAGGACGAGAAGATCAACATCGCGGTCAAGTACCTGGTGCCCAAGCAGGTCAAGGCCAACGGTTTGAAGAAGGATGAGCTTGAGGTCGACGTCAGTGCGATCCGCGACATCATTCGCTACTACACCCGTGAAGCTGGCGTGCGTGGCCTGGAGCGGCAAATTGCCAAGGTTTGCCGCAAGGTGGTCAAGGAACACACCGGGCAGAAACTGGTGAAGGTCAAGGTCACTGGCGAGCAGCTCGAACAGCTGCTGGGTGTGCGCAAGTTCCGCTACGGCCTGGCCGAGCAGCAGGACCAGATTGGCCAGGTTACCGGCCTTGCCTGGACCCAGGTGGGCGGCGAACTGCTGACCATCGAGGCGGTGGTCATCCCGGGCAAAGGCCAGTTGATCAAGACCGGTTCGCTGGGCGATGTGATGGTTGAATCGATCACTGCCGCGCAGACCGTAGTGCGTAGCCGTGCCCGCAGCCTGGGGATTGCCGCCGATTTCCACGAGAAGCGTGACGTGCACATCCACATGCCCGAGGGCGCCACGCCCAAGGACGGCCCGAGTGCCGGTATCGGCATGTGCACTGCACTGGTCTCGGCCCTGACCCAGATCCCGGTGCGGGCAGATGTCGCGATGACCGGCGAAATCACCCTGCGCGGGCAGGTTCTGGCCATTGGTGGTTTGAAGGAAAAACTGCTTGCAGCGCACCGTGGTGGGATCAAGACCGTGATCATTCCAGAGGAGAATGTTCGCGATCTGAAGGAGATTCCGGAAAATATCAAACAGGATCTTCAGATCAAACCGGTCAAATGGATTGACGAAGTCCTCCAAATTGCGCTGCAATACGCCCCGGAGCCCTTGCCAGATGTGGCTCCTGAGATTGTCGCGAAGGATGACAAGCGCGACAGCGATGCCAAGGAAAGAATCAGCACGCACTAATCCGTTTCTCGCTGGGGGGCTTTCCTTGACAGTTTTTTCGGGCCCTTGTTATAAAGCGGCACGCCAGTGTCAACAGGCCACCCAGCGCTAGTTTCATACGCTTTTCATTACATACTTAGAAACAAACTCAAATAGAGATATAAGGGGACTTAGAGTGAACAAGTCGGAACTGATTGACGCTATCGCCGCATCTGCTGATATTTCGAAAGCCACCGCCGGCAAGGCGCTGGACGCCGTAATCGAATCCGTCACCGGCGCCCTGAAGCAAGGTGATGACGTGGTACTGGTAGGCTTCGGTACTTTCTCCGTCAAGGATCGCGCTGAGCGCACCGGCCGCAACCCGCAAACCGGTAAGGCGATCAAGATCGAAGCTGCCAAGGTTCCAGGTTTCAAAGCTGGTAAAGGCCTGAAAGACGCCGTCAACTAAGACGTCTCTTTCAGCCGGTCCGGGCGCCGCCAGGGCCGACCGCGTGACGGCGGGACGCAAACGTTCCCGCCCGACACGCTCGCTTCGAGAAGGCGCATCTTCGGATGCGCCTTTCTTCTATCAGGACTCTACCCACGCTCCGCGGTTGACGACGCAGTGGTACAACCGTTTCTGGGGGACGCATGCTGCAGAATATCCGGGACAATTCACAAGGTTGGATTGCCAAGTCCATCATCGGCCTTATCGTCGTGTTGATGGCGTTGACTGGCTTCGAGGCCATTTTCCAGGCCGCCAGCCATAGCCAGGACGCCGCCAAGGTGAACGGCCAGACCATCAGCCAGAACGAGCTGAGCCAGGCCGTCGACATGCAGCGCCGCCAGCTGTTGCAACAGCTGGGCAAGGATTTCGATCCTGCTCTGCTGGATGAGAAGATGTTGCGCGAAGCCGCGCTCAAGGGGCTGATCGATCGCAAACTGCTGTTGCAGGGTGCCGAAGACGCCAAGTTCGCATTCTCCGAGGCTGCACTGGACCAAGTGATCCTGCAGACGCCGGAGTTCCAGGTTGACGGCAAGTTCGACGCCAACCGCTTCGACCAGGTCATCCGCCAGATGGGCTACGGTCGCATGCAGTTCCGTGACATGCTCGCCGAAGAAATGCTCATCGGCCAGCTGCGCACCGGGCTTGCCGGTAGCAGCTTCGTCACCGACAAGCAGGTCGATGCGTTTGCCCGTCTGGAAAAGCAGACCCGTGATTTCGCTTCGCTGACCTTCAAGGCCAACCCGGCTGCGGTCAACGTCAGCGACGACGAGGTCAAGGCCCATTACGAGCAGCACGCCAAAGAGTTCATGACGCCTGATCAGGTGGTCATCGACTACATCGAGCTGAAGAAGTCGGCGTTCTTCGACCAGGTCAAGGTCAACGAGGACGAGCTCAAGGCGCTGTACGAGAAAGAAATCGCCAACCTGTCCGAGCAACGCCATGCCGCGCACATCCTCATCGATGTCAACGACAAGGTCAGCGAAGCCCAGGCCAAGGCGCGTATCGAAGAGATCCAGCAACGTCTGGCCAAGGGTGAAGACTTCGCCAATCTGGCCAAGGAGTTCTCCCAGGATCCAGGTTCCGCCACCACCGGTGGTGACCTCGGCTTCGCAGGGCCTGGCGTTTACGACCCAGCCTTCGAAGATGCGCTGTACAAGCTGAACCAGGACCAGGTCTCCGCGCCAGTGCGCACCGAGTACGGCTATCACCTGATCAAGCTGCTGGGCGTCGAGGCACCTGAAGTGCCGAGCTTTGCCAGCCTGAAAGACAAGCTGACGCGTGAGCTCAAGACCCAGCAGGTCGAACAGCGCTTCGTCGAAGTGACCAAGGAACTCGAAGATGCTGCCTTCGAAGCCTCCGACCTGGCCCAGCCGGCCCAGGACCTGGGCTTGAAAGTACAGACCTCGGCGCCATTCGGTCGTGAAGGTGGCGAAGGCATCACCGCCAACCGTGCGGTAGTGCAGGCGGCCTTCAGCGAAGAAGTGATCGATGAAGGTTCCAACAGCAACGCCATCGAGCTCGACCCGGAAACCGTGATCGTGCTGCGCGCCAAGGAACACCGCAAGCCAGAGCAACTGCCTTTGGAAGCGGTGGCCAAGAATATCCGCGAGCACCTGGCCAAAGAGAAGGCGACCGCCGAACTCAAAGCCAAGGCTGACAAGCTGATCGCAGGTCTGCGTGATGGTTCGATCGCTGCCGGCACCGCCCACGAAGGTCAGAGCTGGAAGGTCCAGGAAGCGGTCACCCGCGGCCAGGACGGCATCGATCCGGTCGAACTGCAAGCGGTGTTCCGCCTGGCCAAGCCAGCCGCCAAGGACAAGCCGGAATACGGCAGTGTGGTCCTGGCCGATGGCAGCCTGGTGGTAGTGCAGCTCAAAGGCGTCAACGAAGGCGCTGCGGCCACCGACGAGGAGAAGCAGCAGATCCGTCGCTACCTCGCCTCGCGTGCAGGCCAGCAGGACTTTGCCGCCTACCGCAAGCAGCTGGAAGCCAATGCCGATATCACGCGCTACTGAGTGATCATTGGATAAGCAAACAGGCCGCTTTTGCGGCCTGTTTGCTTTACGCGATCTGAAGTACCCATGCCGACCTCATCGCGGGGCTAGCCCAGAGCCATCCCATGGCTAGCTCAGCGACCTCGTGGGAGCGGGCTTGCCCCGCGATGCTCAGCTTGCATCAACGCCGTGTCCCTTCGTAGTTATCCAGCGTATCGCGTGCAATCTCCCGTCCCAGCGCGATCAACTCCGGCGCCTTGTAGAACTCGAAGAACTGGCACACCCGCTTGGGCACGTTGATCAGTACATCCGGCGGGTAGCCGGCGATCTTGTACTGAGCCAGCGAGGTCTGCATCACTTCAAAACTTTGGTTGATCAGGTCCAGCAACGACGCAGGTCCGACATTGTCGATGATGAACGAGCCGGTCGCCGACTTCGGCGCGCCGCTGCTTTCCGGCGCCGCCGCCGGTTGCTGGCCTTCAGGTTCGGCCGAGTCACTGAGCCAGGGGTTGGGCGGCGCCATGCCCTCGGCAGTGATCTCCTGTTCGATGCGGATCATCTGCTCGGCCGGCTTGCGTCGAAACGGCAGGCGCGAGCCTACCGAGTTGATCAAGGAATCAAAGCGTTTCTTGAACGCTGCAGGGCGCTCGATTACGGGCAGTTGGTACTGCTTCTGGTTGGTGGCGTTGAGGTTGACCGCGATGATCAGGTCGCAGTGGCTGGACACCACTGGCACGATCGGCAACGGGTTGAGGATGCCGCCGTCCACCAGCATGCGATTGCCTTGCACCACGGGCGTGAACAGACTGGGGATCGCCGCCGAAGCGCGCATGGCCTGATGCAGGCAACCTTCCTGGAACCAGATTTCCTGTTGGTTGGTCAGGTCGGTGGCTACCGCGGTATAGGGGATGCGCAGCTGCTCGATGTTGATCTCGCCCACGATCTTGCGGATCTGGCCAAACACCTTATCGCCGCGAATGGCGCCAAGGCGAAAGCTCACGTCGACCAAGCGCAACACATCCAAATAATCCAGGCTTTCGATCCAGTGTCGGTATTCGTCGAGCTTGCCAGCGGCGTAGATGCCACCGACCACGGCGCCCATGGAGCAGCCGGCGATGCAGGCGATGTCATAGCCGCGTCGCTCGATTTCTTCGATCACACCAATGTGGGCATAGCCCCGTGCACCACCTGATCCCAGCACCAACGCGACACGTTTGCTCATAGAATTCCCCCGCAGCTGTGCAACCATGGTCCAACAATGCACCCATTGCACCCTGTGCTTCAATGGACGCCGCGCTGAGCTACGCTGAACAGGGCACTTTTCCCTAGCCTGAGCGTCGAACGGCCACTGACTTTTCACCTTTGGAGTATTACCGATGAAAGCCTGGATCTGCCTTCCACTGATCGTCCTGGCCCTGGCTGGCTGCGCGGGCAAGACGGCCTACCGTGACAGCTGCGCGACCCAGCTGGATGCCGCCTGGAAGGAGCTTGACCTGGCCAAGGCCGAGGGCTTTGCCGGGACTGTCAGCTACTCCAAGGCGTTATCGCTGCTGACCGGTGCCAAGACCCAGCAGCAGTTCGAAGGGTTCGAGGGCTGCACCAAGAAAGCCGAGAAGGCGCGTTTCTACATCCGTGAGTCGCGCGCGGGTCGTTGACCAAGGAGCCTTGAATGTCTGCCATGCTCGATCATGTCGTCGCGCAACTATTGACCTTGCAGGTACGCCTGCTGGCCTGCCGCGAGCGCTTGGCAGGCGATGTCGACAGCGAGGCGCTGCATGACCTGCGCACCACCACCCGGCGCTTGCGCAGCCTGCTCAGGCCGTTGCGCGGCCTGCCAGGGGTCGAGCAGCTGGAAGATGCCGCTGGGGCCCTGGGCGATCTGACTACGCCACTGCGCGATCGTGAGGTGCTGGCCGACCAGTTGCTCAAACGCGGTTACCAGCAGGCCGGTCAAGCGCGTTTACAGGGCAGGGCGCGCACCTTCGCCAGCGTGGCCGGAAGCGCTCAGCTCACGCGCATGCTGGCGATTGTCGATGCCTTCCCGCTGTTTCTACGTGCGGCCGATCGGGAAGGGCTCGCCGGTGGGCTCAAGCGGCGCATCGACAAACGCCTGACCAAGCAATGGCGCAAGCTGGAACAGGGGCTGAAGGATCCGGCCCATGACCGCCATCGGCTGCGGCTGCTGATCAAACGGGTGCGCTATGGCGACGAAGCCTACCCGCAACTCGATCACGCTGGGCGCAAGCTGCAGCGGTTGCTCAAGCGCGCCCAGGGCGACCTGGGCGACTGGCATGACCGCGTTCAGTGGCTGTCGCAGGTGCCGACGCATGCCGATCTTGCGTCGTGCAAGGCAGCCTGGGAACAAGAGCTGCAGCAGGCTGAGCAGCAGTCTGATGTCACCCTGCAGAAGCTGCAGGATGCCTTGGCGCGACGATAGCCCGCGGGAATGGCCGATATGCGGGCTGCTGTGTGCAGGTTCGCTGGCTAACATCGGAGTTTTCCTGCAAAGGCCGAGGGCATCATGAATTTCACCCAATTGCTGACTGCAGTGCGCGAGCACCCCGAATCGGTGTGCGTGCCCGCCAACTGGGCTCAGGGGCGGGCAGCGTTTGGCGGTCTGATGGCCGCGCTGGTGTACCAAGCCATGCGCTCGAAGCTAACCGACGAGCGCCTGGTTCGCTCCCTGGCCATCACCTTCGTCGGGCCTGCTGCGCCGGACGTGCCGATCAGTTTCGAGGTCGAGCTGCTGCGTGAGGGCAAGGCCGTCAGCACCCTGCTTGGCCGTGCGGTGCAAGACGGCCAGGTGGTGACGCTGGTGCAGGGGAGTTTCGGTGCGGGACGAGCCTCAGAGGTCGAGGTGACGGCGCTGCCCGCCGTAGAGATGAAAGCGCTCGAGCAGAGCGCGCCCGAGCTGCCTTATATCAAGGGCATCACACCGGAGTTCATGCGCCACGTAGCGTTGCGCTGGGCTATCGGCGGGTTGCCTTTTACCGGCAACGCTTCGCGGCAAATGGGCGGCTGGGTGCGCCTGCGCGATGTTGAGCAGGGGCCGGTCAACGAATCGCATCTGCTGGCCCTGGTGGATGCCTGGCCGCCGAGCTTGATGCCGTTTCTCAAGCAGCCCGCTGCGGGCAGCACGTTGACCTGGACCATCGAATTCGTCCAGCCGACACCGACCCTGTCGACCCTCGACTGGTGCCGCTATTGCGTCGAGACCGAACACGCCAAGGATGGCTACGGCCACGCCTCGGCTGCGCTGTGGACCGCCGAGGGTGAGTTACTGGCGCTAAGCCGGCAAACGGTCACGGTGTTCGCTTAACGCCGGTGCTTGTGCCGTTCGCGCCAGGCCCGCCACCAGGCGCCGCTCAAGAGGAAGCGGGGAAAGGTGATGAATTGCTCGGTGAGCAGGCGCTGCACGGCGTCCTTGCGATTGGCGAAAGGCTCTGGCTGCTCGGCTTCCAGGCGATGCCCTTGGCGTTGTAGCCCAAGCCCGGCGATCAGGGCGATGATGCCGACAGCGATCTGCCCCAGATCCAGGCCGAACAGCCCGGACAGCACCAGCAAGGCGCCGAGGATGAACAGCGGCACGGCAATCAGGTGCAGTACCAGATTGGCCGGGTGGCGATGATTGTGGTGGTAGCCGCGCCATTGCCAGGCGGGCAGGTTGGGCAGGCGTTTGCTCATGGACAATTCCTCAGGGTCATGTCCAAAGCTTAGTGCGGCCCCCGCGAGGGGGCCAATCGAGGCTGGCTATGATGACTATAGCTTGAGCTGGCCAATGGCCTTGCTGAGCTCTCCGGCGAGGGTCGCCAGTTCGCTGCTGGTGGTCGCCGAACCGACCGTCTGCTGCACGGTTTGCTCGGTCACATCGCGAATGCTCACCACTGCCCGATTCATCTCTTCGGCGACCTGGCTCTGTTGCTCGGCGGCCACCGCGATCTGGGTATTGCTCTCACGCATCTGGGCTACGGCGCTGGTGATTTCCGCCAGCGACTCGCCAGCCTCCTGGGCCTGCTTGACGCAGTCGTCGGCCTTGTACGAGCTCTCCTGCATGAACTCCACCGCATCACGCGTGCCCGATTGCAACGCAGCGACCATGCCGGTGATTTCATCGGTGGAGGTTTGCACGCGCTTGGCCAGGTTGCGCACCTCGTCGGCGACCACCGCGAAGCCGCGACCGAGGTCGCCCGCCCGCGCGGCTTCAATCGCAGCATTGAGCGCCAGCAGATTGGTCTGCTCGGCAATACTGTGAATCACCCCAACCACGCCATTGATCTTCTGGCTGTCTTCGGCCAACTGGCGGATCATTTCGGCGGTCTGTTGCACGCCGCTGGACAGGCCGGAAATCGAATCCTGCACCCGGCTGACCACAACCTGGCCGCTGCCTGCCAAACTATCGGCGGTTTGCGAGAGGTCACGGGTGGCGCCGGCGTGCTGGGCGATATGATGCACGGTGGCCGACATCTCGTTGATCGCTGTCGCCGCCTGATCGGTCTCGCTCTGTTGGCCGATCATGCCGTGGCGCACCTCGTTCATGCTCGCCGCCAGGCGCGCCGCGCCGGAGTCGAGCTGCGCAGCGGTGCGGGCGACAGTGCTGACCACCCGGTGATAGGTCGACTGCATGGCATTGAAGGCGCCGGCCATCTGCCCGACCTCGTCGCCACAAGCCAGTGGCACCCGCGCCGACAGGTCGCCAGTCTTCTCCACATGCAGCATCACATCCTTGAGGGTGTTGAGCTGGCTGAGCAGGAAGCGAATCAACAATTGCGAGGCACAGAGCATCGCCAGCATCAGGATGGCGACGCACACCGCATAGTTGCCGAAACGGTCGAAGAACACCTGGCGCAGGCTCGGTGACTGGGCCAGTACCGCCAGCTGCTGATCGCCCTGGCGTACAACCTGGGCGCCGCGCAGTGGATTGTCGCCAAGGATCCACGCGCTGGGCAGCTCGACCCAGCCTTGGGCATCCTTGGGCAGCAGCAGGGGTTCGCCGGCAACGCTCGGTGTTTGCCCTGGCTGCCAGCTGATCACGTTGCTTTGCTTGGGCAGTTGCTGTGCGCTGGGCCAGGCTGCCAGCAGCTGCGACTGGGCTTGCGCTTGTGCGCGTGCGCCCTCGGCCCGGGCCTGTTGCTCCAGGTGCACGGCATACAGCACCAGCAACAGGGTTGTGACGAAGGCCACCGCATTGACGGCCCAGAACTTGTACTTCAGGGAAATATTGCTAAGCCAGGCACCCATCGTAGGTCTTCTCTGAGTTGAGCGGAAACAGTATTGGCAAGGTGCCATCATTGTGTCCGAGCGGCTCAGTATGGGTCTTGATGTGCGTCAAGAAAGCTCAGGGGGAATCAGTCATTTGCGCCGTGCTCTTTTCGCGGGCAAGCCCGCTGCCACAGGGTCAGCGCAGGATGTGAAGTCAGCGCTAAATCTGGGAGCGGGCTTGCCTGCGAAAACAACGACTTGATTTCAAGGCAAATCGAAGAACTGCCGGGCGCATTCGCTAGTATGCCGAGCCGTGTGCTCTGGCGCTTCGCCCCGATGCAAGGCCACCTCGTCTAGCACCTGGGGCAAGAACGCCGGTTCGTTGCGGCCATTTTTTGGTTTGGGCCGCAAGCTGCGTGGCAACAGATAGGGCGCGTCACTTTCCAGCATCAGTCGCCCTTGGGCAATATTGCCCACCAGCGGATGCAGATGAGTACCGCGGCGCTCATCGCAGATCCAGCCGGTGATGCCGATGTGCAGGTCCATGTCCAGATAGGCGAACAGCGCCTCACGCTCACCGGTGAAACAATGCACCACGGCGGCCGGCAGGTGATCGCGATAGTCCTTGAGAATGGCCAGCAGGCGCTCGCTGGCGTCACGCTCATGCAGGAATACCGGCAGCTGCAGTTCAGCGGCCAGGCTCAGTTGCGCCTCTAGGGCTTTTTCCTGCAGCGGGCGAGGGGAGAAGTCGCGGTTGAAGTCCAGGCCGCATTCGCCCACGGCCTTGACTCGAGGTTGTTCGAGCAACTGGCGCAAGCGACGTTCACTGGCGTCATCCCAGCTCTTGGCGTCGTGCGGGTGGACACCTGCGGTCGAGAACAGCCGCTGCCCGTGCTCATCGAGTTGCTGGCACAGCTCCAGGGCCTGTTCGCTGACCGCAAGGCTGGTGCCGGTCACGACCATTTGCACCACGCCCGCTTGCACGGCCCGTTCGACGATATCCGCCTGTTGGTCGTGGAAGCTGCTGTTGGTCAGGTTGACGCCGATATCGATCAGTTGCATGGTGCTACCTCGTGCCGCGGGCCGGCCAGCATAGCAAAAACCGGGTATTTCAGGAAAAAGCCAAGAACTTCAAGCTGTTGCCATGGTCTTCTAGCGTCATTTGTCACGGACGCACCGGCCTTGATGGTTTCAGCCCACAGCCCTCGGACACGTTTTCGCATGCAGCGACCCTTGCTGACCCTACTGCTGATGATTGGCTTGCTCCTGCCTGGGGCGGCCAGCGCACGCTTGCCAGGGCCGCAGCAGACTGCAACCAGCAATCAGCCTCGTGATTTGGCCCAGGTGCGCGCAACCAAGGTGCTGCGGGTGCTGGTCAATCAGAGCCGCAATAGCTCTGGCGAGGTCAAGGGCGAGCCGGTCGGTATCGAATATCACCGGCTCAGGGCGCTGGAGCACTACCTCAATGGCCGCGAAAGGGAAGGGCAGCTGATCCAGGTCAAACTGATTCCGCGGGCCAAGGAGCAGTTACTCGGCGCCTTGGCCCGAGGTGAAGGTGATCTCGCCGCTCCCGGCGAACTACTCGATCCGGGCCTGGTGCGCGGTGTCAGCACCAGCGCCCCGGTGCTCGACCAGGTGCCATTGCTGCTGGTCGGGCGCAAGGGCGAACGCAGTTTTAGCCGGGTCGAGCAGCTGTCCGGGCGGACCGTCGCGCTGACCACCGCCAGTGCTGCCGGAGCGCTGATCCAGGACATCAACGAGCAGTTGGCGCTGCGCAAACGCGCGCCGATCAAGATCGAGTGGGTCGATCCGACCTTGGCCATCGAGGACGTGTTGGAGATGGTCCAGGCCGGCATCTATCACCTGACAGTGGTGGAGCGGCCCATTGCCCAGCGTTGGGCGCGCGTGATGCCGCGGCTGCGTGTTGACACTCGCTTGAAGCTCGGCGAACCCCAGGCCATGCGTTGGTATGTCGGTCGCGATGCGCATCTGTTGCTGGCCACGGTCGACCGCTTCCTGGCGGGTTACCGCGCCCCAGACAACCAGGACGCCGCGTTCGAGCGCATTTATCGGCGTCAGTACCGGGTGCACAACCCATTGGCGCGCAAAGATCGCCAGCAATTGCAGACGCTGCGGGCGGTGCTGCAAAAGCATGGGCAGGCGCAACAGATCGACTGGCTCAACCTGGCTGCGCTGGCGTTCAAGGAGTCCACCCTCAATCCCGCCGCACGAGGTATGGGCGGCGCTCATGGATTGATGCAGATCACGCCGTCGGCCGCGCAACGGGTCGGGGTCAGTAACACCACCACCGTCGATGGCAATGTCCAGGCCAGCGCCCGCTACCTGGCGTTGATTCGGCGCAAGTTCTTCGCCAGCCCCAAGCTTAACGAGCGCGAGCGCATGGCGTTCATCCTGGCGGCTTACAACCTGGGCCCGGAACGGGTGCAGGCGATGCGTGCCGAAGCGCGTCGGCGCGGGCTCAATGGCAACCAGTGGTTTTTCCAGACCGAACGCATCGCCATGGAGCAGGTGGGCATGGGGCCGGTCAATTTCGTCAACAGCGTCAACAAGTACTTCCTGGCCTTCAATCGTGAGCGGGCTGCGCTAGAGCGTGTGGCAAAGCGTTAATAAATCGAAATATCCGATATTAATCACGCATATTATGCGATTTTACTATTGGTTAATTTGATTAAGATGGCGCCCATCCCAACACAACATTGCGTGCCCTAAGGAAGACTTGAAATGAACTCCAACACCCTCAACTCGCTGTTCGTCACCCGTGCTGGCGCTGGCTTGAGCGTTATCCGCATCCTGGTCGGTCTGATCTTCATGGCCCACGGCGCACAGAAATTGTTCGGCCTGTTCGGTGGCTACGGCCTGGAAGGCACCGGGCAGTGGATGGAAAGCATCGGCCTGGCCCCGGGTTACCTGATGGCCCTGTTGTCGGGTAGCGCCGAGTTCTTCGGTGGTCTGGCACTGCTGATTGGCCTGCTGGTGCGCCCAGCTGCTCTGGCACTGACGGTGACCCTGGTGGTGGCGATCTTCTCGGTGCACATCGGCAACGGCCTGTTCATGTCCAACAACGGCTACGAGTTCGCCCTGGCGCTGATGGCAGGCACCGTGGCCGTGCTGATCGAAGGTGCCGGTCGCTTCTCCCTGGACCGCCTGATCGCCCGCTGACACAACGCTGTAAAGCGCATCCCTCAAGCTGCGAGTAAAGTCTACTTGCAGCTTGTCGTTTCACTCTCTAGGATACCGCTTGCGCCGATTTAAACAGCTACTTGCGGGGCGCAGGAGAGGCCCCCAGCCGGGTCATCCGAAATACCGCTAAAGCGCTGGTTCGGTGACGCCTCCCACCGCTGCCCAGCGGGATTTGCGAGGCGGAGAAATACTCCATGAGTTGTCCACGTACCAGTGTCTGCCTGACCCCCCTGCCTGCCAGCCAGGCTTCTCGCACACCGCGCATCCTGCTCGGTGGCCAGCATCAGCCTACCTTGTTGCGTCACCTCGATGGTTTCTCGCGACGCAAGGGCCAAGCCCGCGCTTTCCTCATCCAGTTCGCTGAAACCTGCGGCTTGCTCGAACAGTACGGCAGCGATCGCTTTGACCTCGCGGTGATCCAGTCGCCGGCAGCCGAAGACGCAGCCGAGGTTATCGGCCATCTCACCCGCATCGCCCGCCAAGGCCTGATTACCCGTCGTTGAGTAGCATGTCAGCGCCGGGCGTTTTTGGTTAAGCTCGGCCTCACTACGTCGGCACGCACAGGCGTTGAGGAGAATGCCGTTTGAGCACCAACATCATCACCACCGAAGGTCATCAGGCGCTCAAGCAAGAGCTCGACCATCTGTGGCGGGTCTACCGGCCGGAAATTACCCAGAAGGTTGCCTGGGCAGCGTCGCTGGGCGATCGCAGTGAAAACGCCGATTATCAGTACAACAAGAAGCTCTTGCGCGAGATTGATCGTCGCGTACGTTACCTGCGCAAGCGTCTTGAAGATGTCAAAGTGGTTGCCTATTCCCCGGAACAGGAAGGCAAGGTGTTTTTTGGCGCTTGGGTGGAAATCGAAAACGATGATGGCGAGACCCTGAAGTTTCGCATCGTCGGTTATGACGAGATCTATGGGCGCAACGACTACATTTCGATCGATTCGCCCATGGCCCGCGCGTTGCTCAAGAAGGAGGAGGGTGACGAGGTGGTGGTCAAGACGCCGACGGGGGATGCTACCTGGTATGTCAACAGCATCAGTTATCCGGCTGTACAGGCGGATGCCTGAATAACTGAAGCTTCCAAGACTGGGGCCACAAAGCAGCCCCAGTTCACATTTGCGTTGAGCTCAAGTGTCGCGCAAAACCGCCAAAGGACTGGCATTGAGCGCACGCCGGGTGCCAAACACCCCGGCACCCGCCACCAGCAATGCACCCACCAGCGGCAATGCCAGCAGCCATGGATGCGGACTCCACGGCAGGTCGAACGCATAGCGATACAGCGCCCAGCTGATCAGCTCGCAACCCAGCGCCGCCAGCACGCCGCTGGCCGCCCCCAGTAAGCCGAACTCGATGCGCCGGGTCCTGACCAGCAAGGGCCTGGGCGCACCCAGCGCGCGCAGCAAGGCGCCTTGGTGAATGCGCTCATCCAAGGTTGCCTGCAGCCCGGCGAACAGCACTGCCAGGCCCGCCGCCAACACGAACAACAGCACATACTCCACCGCCAAGGTCACCTGCGCCAGGATGCTGCGCAACTGCTCGAGCAGCGCGTCGACCTGAAGAATGGTCGCGGCCGGGAACGCCCGGGACAGGGCGACCACTTCCTGATCGTGACCCGCTGCCAGGTAGAAGCTGGTCAGGTAGGTGGTGGGCAAGCCCTGCAGGGTGCCGGGTTGGAAAATCATGTAGAAGTTGGGCTGGAAACTGTCCCAGTGCACCGAGCGCAAGCTGCTGACCCGTGCCTGGCGTTGCTGACCACCGATATCGAAATTGAGCAGGTCGCCCAGCTTCAGATGCAGGCTGGCAGCAAGCTCCGCTTCTACCGAAACACCAGGGATGCCATCGCTTGCTGGGGTGGGCTGCCACCAATCACCTGAGGTCAAGGCATTGCCCTGGGGCAGCTCGGCGGCCCAGGTCAGGCTGAGATCGCGTTGCACGGCGCGTTCACCGGTGGACTCCTTGCTCACCAGCTGGCGCACTGGCTCGTCGTTGATGTGCGTCAGCCGACCCGGTATCACCGGATACAACGGCGCCGAAGTGGCGTTGACCTCGCGTAAGTGCTGGATAAAGGCATCGCGCTCATCCGGCAGGATGTTCAAGGCGAAGTGATTGGGGGCATCTTTGGGCAGTTGCGCTTGCCAGGTATCCAACAGCTCGGCGCGCAGCAATGCGACCAGGCCCATGGCCAGTAGGATGAGGCCAAACGCCAGCGCTTGGCCGGCTGCAGCCAGCGGGTGACGCAGCAATTGGCCTAGCCCCAGCCGCCAAGTCAGGGGCGCGCCCGCCAGTAACCGGCGCAGGCTACGCAACCCGAGCAGGAGCAGGCCACCCAGTAACAGCGCAGCGATCAACCCGCCGCCGAGCAGGGCAAAGGTCAGCAGCAGATCCAGGCTCAGGCGCCACATGATCAGGCCCAGGGCAAATAGGGCAGCGCCATACACCAGCCAGCTGCTGGGCGGTACCGGCAGCAGGTCGCGGCGCAACACACGCAGCGGCGGCACGCGGCCCAGTGCCGCCAACGGCGGCAGGGCAAAACCTGCGAGGGCGACCAGGCCCGTGCCGATGCCAGCCAGCGCCGGGGTGATGCCACCGGGTGGAATGACGCTGGGCATCAGCCCGTGCAGCAGGCGAAACAGGCCCAGCTGTGCCAGCCAGCCGACCAGGGCCCCGACCACTGCTGCCACCAGGCCTAGCGCTGCCAGTTGCACGCAGTACAGGCCCAGGGCCTGGCGGCGAGACAAGCCCAGGCAGCGCAGCAGGGCGCTGGCGTCCAGGCGCCGGGCCGCGTAGCGGCTGGCCGAGAGCGCCACGGCAACGCCTGCCAACAGCACCGCCACCAGGCTGGCCATGTTCAAGTAGCGCTCAGCCTTGCCCAGCGCGCCGCCGATTTGCCGATTGCCATCGCGGGTATCGAGCAGGCGCTGGTTGGCGGCCAGATCCTTGTCGATGGCCTGGCGATACTGGCTCAATGTTTGCGGCTCGCCTCGCCATAGCTCGCGATAGCTGACCCGGCTGCCTGGCTGGATCACGCCGGTGCTTTGCAGGTCGTCGAGGTTCATCAGCACCCGCGGGGTGAGGCTGTAGAAGTTGTTGGCGCGGTCTGGTTCGTAGGTCAGCACGCGGGTCATGCGCAAGCGCTTCATGCCGACATCGATGCTATCGCCTATCGACAAACCCAGCGCCGCCAGCAGACGTGGCTCGACCCAGACCTCACCGGCTGCTGGGCCGCCCCCGGGCGCTTCCTGCGCATAGGGCGCTGCCGCGCTGCGTAATTTTCCCCGCAGCGGGTAGGCAGTGTCGGCGGCCTTGATGCTGGAGAGCTGGATGCCGCTATCGCCCCCGACCACGCTGGTAAATTCCACCACCCGTGCATGGCGCAAACCCAGCGCCGTGCCGGCGTCGATCTGCTCCTGGCGAGCTGGCGAGCTGCCCTGCAGGACCAGATCTGCGCCGAGAAACTCGCTGGCGCGCAGCTGCATGGCGCCGTTCAGGCGTGCGCCGAAATAGCCGATGGCGGTGCTGGCCGCCACGGCCACCAGCAGGGCGAAGAACAGCACGCGTACTTCACTGGCACGGGCGTCGCGCCAGAGCTGGCGCAGGGCCAAGGCGCACAGGCGCAGAAACGGCAATCGAGTCATCACGGCTCCAGGGGCGCCACCAGGCGCCCAGCGTCCAGGCGGATCAGGCGCCGGCAGCGCTTGGCCAGGCGTTCGTCATGGGTGACCAGAACCAAGGTGGTGCCGCGCTCCTTGTTCAGTTCGAACAACAGGTCGCTGATGCGCTCGCCGGTGTGGCTGTCCAGGTTGCCGGTAGGCTCGTCGGCGAACAGCACCGCTGGCTGCGCGGCGAACGCTCGGGCAATCGCCACCCGTTGCTGCTCACCGCCTGACAGCTGGCGCGGGGTATGGGTCAGGCGTTTGCCCAGACCAACCCGTTCGAGCAGGCTGCGCGCATGCTCGCGGGCATCGCGGCGGCCATCGAGCTCCAGCGGCAGCATGACGTTTTCCAGTGCATTGAGGCTGTCGAGCAATTGGAACGACTGGAACACGAAGCCGACATGCTCGGCGCGCACCCGCGCCCGTTGATCTTCATCCAGCGGCCCCAGGTCGTGACCGGCCAGGATCACCGTGCCGGCGCTAGGGCGGTCCAGGCCTGCGAGCAAGCCCAGCAGGGTCGATTTGCCCGAGCCCGAAGCGCCGACGATGGCCAGGCTGTCGCCTTGGTTCAGATCGAGGGAGAGTGCGTGGAGGATGGTCAGGTCGCCTTCCGCGCTGGGAACCACTTTGCTAAGGTGCTGCGCAACGAGAATGCTTGGGCCCATGGAGAATCCGATGCGAGTGTGGTGGTTGAGTGCCGGTCTGGCCCTGTATTGCCTGGCCCAGAGCGCGGCGGCGGGAACACTGCTGGTCGTCGGCGATAGTATCAGCGCCGGTTTTGGCCTGGATACCCGCCAGGGGTGGGTTTCCCTGTTGCAGCAACGGCTGCAGCAGGAAGGCTCCAGCGATCAGGTGGTCAATGCTTCGATCAGTGGTGACACCAGTGCAGGTGGCCAGGCGCGGCTGCCGGCGCTGCTTGCAGAGCATAAGCCGAGCCTGGTGATCATCGAGCTGGGCGGCAACGATGGGCTGCGTGGACAGCCGCCAGAGCAATTGCAACAAAATCTTGCTTCGATGATAGACCGCTCCCAGGCGGCAGGGGCCAAGGTGGTCCTGTTGGGCATGCGCCTGCCGCCCAATTACGGGGTGCGCTATACCACTGCCTTTGCCCAGGTCTATGAGCAGTTGGCGACACAGAAAAAAGTGCCATGGGTGCCGTTTTTCCTCGAGGGGGTTGGCGGTGTGCCGCAGATGATGCAGGCCGATGGCATTCACCCAGCCCAGGGCGCCCAGCAGCAACTGCTGGAAAATGCCTGGCCGGTGATAAAACCCTTGCTGTGACGCTTTTAACGGGGGCTGCTTTCGGATAATGTTGCGCCCCCCGTTTCGAGACCCCCCAATGCCGCGCCCTGCCTGGTCCCTGTATGCCTATCAACTGATCGAGCCCGATGAGCAGCTCGACCTGTTCGCGTGTCAGGAAGTCCGCGTCCACCTGGTAGCCCGCCAACTTGAGCTGGGCGCGCCGGTCGACCGCACCTTATGCGGCGGTCTGTTGCCAGCGCAGCCACGGTGGTCGATGGTGCCGCGCGCGATCAATCGCGACAGCCGCCTGTGCACGCTGTGCAAGGCGATCTTAGATGCCCAGCGCCGTGGCACTCGACCGGTATGGCCGCAACTCTAGATGGCAAGTGCCGGCCGGAACTAAGACTGCCTTTCATCATCTGAAACGCATGCAACTGCCCGATGCCTCCCGCTTGTGCCGGGGCGGGTGTACAATCGATCCTCTTGACCCACCTTTCGAAGGATTTACCGGATGTTGCCGCGCTTTCCCGCCGTCACCCGTAGCCTGTCCCTGGCCGCCCTGCTGGTAGCGGGCCCTGCCTGCGCGCTGGAGCTGCCACTGCCGCCACCCGGTGAGGACGTCGTCGGCCAGGTCCAGACGATCAAGGCCAAGTACGAAGACACCTTCGCTGACATCGGCACCGCCAATGATCTGGGCTATCTGGAGATGATCGCCGCCAACCCGGGCGTCGATCCATGGTTGCCCGGCGCGGGTACTGAAATCATCCTGCCGACACGCTACGTGCTGCCTCCGGGGCCACGCGAAGGCATCGTCATCAACCTGGCCGAATATCGTCTGTACTACTTCCCGAAAGGGCAGAACGTAGTGCATACCTTCCCGCTGGGCATCGGCCGTGAAGGCTGGGGCTCGCCGATTGCCAATACCAAGATTACCGCCAAGACGCCGAACCCGACCTGGACGCCGCCTGCTTCGATCCGCGCCGAGCATGCCGCCGATGGCGACATCTTGCCGACCGTAGTGCCCGCTGGCCCGGACAACCCGCTGGGGCCGTTCAAGTTCACCCTGGGTGTGCCTGGGTACTTGATCCACGGCTCCAACAAGAAGTTCGGTATTGGTATGCGCACCAGCCATGGTTGCTTCCGCATGCTCAACAATAACGTCCTGGAACTTTCCAAGATGGTCCCGGTAGGTACGCCAGTGCGCATCATCAACGAGCCGTACAAGTTCGGTATCAGTGCCGGCAAGGTCTACCTTGAGGCGCATACACCGCTGGATGATCATGGCGATCCGTCGGTGGTCGACAAGCACACTGCAGTTATCAATGCCTTGCTCAAGCGTGAAGACCTGGCCAATAACCTGCGGATGAACTGGGACATGGTGCGCGACGTGGTTGCCGCTGAAGATGGCATGCCGGTGGAAATTGCCGTTCCCGTCACCGGTGGTGCGGCACCGATGGTCTCGAGCATTCCGCCTGAACTTCAGTAAGTCGTAAGTCGCTGTGCCGCGATCAGGGCCTGCCTTAGTGCAGGCCTTTTTCGTTTTTGCCGCAGGCGTTTTCATCGGCAATAAAAAAGCCGACCCACAAGTGGGTCGGCTTCATAACAATCCGTGAGGATTATTACTTGCGGCTGGCTTTGTCCAGCATACGCAGAGCGCGCTCGTTGGCTTCGTCAGCGGTTTGCTGAGCCTTCTGAGCGGCAGCCAGAGCGTCGTCAGCCTTACGGTAGGCTTCATCGGCACGGGCTTGGGCGCGAGCTGCTGCGTCTTCGGTAGCAGTCAGGCGAGCTTCGGTTTCTTTGGAGACGCTGCTGCAACCGGTAGCCAGAACTGCGGCCAGAGCCAGAGCAGAGAATTTCAGAACGTTGTTCATCGTGTTCCCCTTCAAGGACTTTCTATTAAATAGCCATCTCTCGGAAAAGAGAAACTGGCCGGCGTACATAGTACCCATTACTTGTAGTAAGTAAACTGACTGAGCGCAAGAACTGCAAAAAAAATGTGCACTGCTGGGTCGCTGACACCTTTGTAGCGCTTTTGTGAACAACCTGTTCAGGGTTCGCAAGCGATTGTACTAGCGGAACTTTTTGTTGAACTAAAGGTGACTTGTACTGTCCTTGTGCGTCTTAGCAGTACAACATCCGCGTGCTGTTGCGAGTCCACCGTCAGGTCCGCGCAACTGGGTTTAACGGCGAATTTTTGCCGTCTGCCACCTTGAGCATTCCTGCCGGCGGCGCCTACTATTTGTGGGTGCCCAGGGTACAGAACGACCCAGTCACCTTGCTGTCCAAGGGGGCATGAGGGGGCGTAGAAGATTCCGCGCCGGATACATCATCGGTTAAGGTAAAGGTCTGCCGAGAAGACCTGCGAGGAGTAGTGATGAGCGAAGCGCTGACCATCCACCATGACCAGGCCGGTCATCAGTTCGAGACCAACGTGGACGGTCATCGTGCCTACCTGACGTACATGGACCTGGGCAAGCAGACGCTGGATATCTATCGCACCTTCGTGCCCAACGCCCTGCGCGGCCGCGGCATTGCCGCAGCGCTGACCGAACAGGCCCTGCAGTACGCCGACCAGATGGGCTACACGGTCATCCCGTCGTGCTCGTACGTCGAGCGCTACATGGAGCGCCAGCAGCGCCATTCCAGCAAAGCCTGACGTTCGGGGCTGATCGAAACACACAAAAATTCCGGGCATTGCCCGTAATGCTGTTCACTTAAGATTTTGGGGCCGCCTTGCGGCCCTTCGCGGACAAGCCCGCTCCCACAGGTATCGCGCCGCCCTCAAGTTAAGCGCTATCCCTGTGGGAGCGGGCTTGCCCGCGAAGGGCTGCAACGCAGCCCCACAACAGACGACACTCAGCCGCGTTGGCGTTTGGGCAGAACGTCCTTGAGCTTGTCGCGCATGCTGCGCACGGACTTTTCGGTGGCGGCCCAATCGATACAGGCGTCGGTGACCGATACGCCGTATTGCAGATCGGCAAGATCCTTGGGAATCGACTGGCAGCCCCAGTTCAAGTGGCTCTCGACCATCAGGCCGATGATCGACTGGTTGCCTTCGAGGATTTGGTTGGCGACGTTGTCCATCACCAGCGGCTGCAGGGCCGGGTCCTTGTTGGAATTGGCGTGGCTGCAGTCGACCATGATGTTGGCCTTGATCTTGGCCTTGGCCAGGTCTTGCTCGCACAGGGCAACGCTGACCGAATCATAGTTGGGCTTGCCGTTGCCGCCGCGCAGTACCACGTGGCCATAGGCATTACCCTTGGTGGTGACGATGGACACGCCACCTTCCTGGTTGATCCCCAGGAAACGGTGTGGCTTGGATACCGACTGCAGGGCGTTGATCGCCACGGTCAGGCCGCCATCGGTGCCGTTCTTGAAGCCGACCGCCGAGGACAGGCCCGAGGCCATCTCTCGGTGGGTCTGCGATTCGGTGGTGCGAGCGCCGATCGCCGACCAGCTGATCAGGTCCTGCAGATACTGCGGTGAGATCGGGTCAAGTGCTTCGGTGGCGGTTGGCAGGCCCATTTCGGCCAGGTCCAGCAGCAATTGGCGACCGATGTGCAGGCCGTCCTGGATCTTGAACGAGTCATCCAGGTACGGGTCGTTGATCAGGCCTTTCCAGCCGACGGTGGTACGCGGTTTTTCGAAGTACACGCGCATTACCAGGTACAGGGTGTCGGCGACTTCCGCGGCCAGTACCTTGAGGCGCTCGGCGTATTCGTGAGCGGCCTTGATGTCATGGATCGAGCAGGGGCCGATCACGACGAACAGTCGATGGTCCTTGCCGTCGAGAATGTTGCGCACCACTTCGCGGCCGGCAGTCACGGTCTGCAGGGCCTGGGCGCTGAGAGGAATTTCCTTCTTGAGCTGATCGGGGGTGATCAAGGTCTCGTTGGAGGCAACGTTTAGGTCATCGATCGGTAAATCAGCCATCGTGTTACTCGTCAGGTCACGGGTGCCGGCCGCCAGCAATCCCCGTGCGGCCTAGCAGCAGATTGTTCGCAACGGGGAGGCCGAACCTTAGCGCGTTACAGGGGGCGCGACAATGGGCTGGGCCCCGTCGGCGTGGGGTTTTTGGCCATCAGAGGGGATTTTTGTTTCTACGCGCTTGAAGCTACCTTCCGAGAGTGCCTGAGTGTTTGAGCCTGTAGGAGCGGGCTTGTCCCGCGATGAGGCCAGAACTGACACTAGAAAATGCTGCTCTGACTTCAATCGCGCATTACAGTTGGGCCACATCGGCCTGACTTGTAAGCATCAGGCGAACCAGCAGCTGGATCGAAAAGGAGTAGTGCATGGAGTCTCGCAGTACGCGTATCGGGATCATCGGCAGTGGGGCCATCGGCGGGTTCTACGGGCTGATGCTGGCCCGCGCAGGCTTTGAGGTGCACTTTCTGTTGCGCAGCGAGTACGAGGCGGTGCGCGAGCAGGGGCTGAGCTTGCAAAGCGCGGTGCATGGTCAAGTGCATATGCAGGTCAACGCCTATGCCTCGGCCGCCGACATGCCGTTGTGCGACTGGTTGCTGGTGGGCGCCAAGGCTACCAGCAATGCCGAGCTTGCGCCGCTGATCGACCAGGCTGCCGCGCCTGAGTCCAGGGTGGTGCTATTGCAAAATGGCCTGGGCGTTGAAGATCAGTTGCGCCCTGCGTTGCGCCCAGATATGCACTTGCTCGGCGGCTTGTGCTTTATATGTGTCAACCGCGAGGCCCCCGGAGTGATTCGTCACCAGGCGCTGGGCGCGGTCAACCTTGGCTATCACAGCGGCCCGGCCGCAGGTGCAGCGCTGGCCATCGTCGAGGAGGGCGCCGCGCTGTTCCATGCCGCGGGGATCGACTCGCAGGCCATGGAAAACCTCGACCAGGCCCGCTGGCAAAAGCTGGTGTGGAACGTGCCCTACAACGGTCTGTCGGTACTCTTGCAAGCCAGTACCACGCCGTTGATGGCTGACGCCGACAGCAGGCTGCTAATCCAGCAACTGATGGCCGAAGTGGTGCAGGGCGCTCAGGCCTGCGGCCTGGTGCTGCCGCAGGGCTATGCCGAGCACTTGTTGCGCATTACCGAGCAGATGCCTGACTACTGGCCCAGCATGTATCACGACCACGCCCAGCAGCGTCCGCTCGAACTCCAGGCGATCTACGCCGAGCCCCTGGCGCGGGCACGCGCCGCAGGCTGCCACCTGGTGCGCATGGAAATGCTCTACCAATCGCTGGCCTTCATCGATCGACGCAATCGCCAGGCCTGACTGAGCCTCAAGGCCTGCAGGGCAGCACGCCGGACGGCGCAGCGCCCGGCTACGGCGCTGCTAAGCTGAACCTTGCTCTGCCGTAGCGGCAGTCGAGGAGGTCGAATGATTCGTTCCATGCTGTATGCCACCGACCTCGGTGTATACGCGCCTGTTGTCATGCAGCACGCCCTGGCCTTGGCGCGCACCTTCAATGCAGAGCTGTACGTGATCCACGCGGTCGAACCGATGGGCCAGTTCGCCGAATCGTTGTTGCAGAGTTATCTGGACGAACAGACCCTGGACCAGTTGCACAGCCAGGGGGTGAACACAGTGATGGCCAATATCGAGCAGAGGGTCCTGGAAAATTTTCGCGATGAGCTGGGCGAGGAAGCGGATCTGGCTGTGATCCGTGCCGTGCGCGTGCGCCAGGGCGATCCTGCGCAGGTGATCCTCGATCAGGCGCAACGGCTGAGTGTCGATCTGTTGATCTTCGGCAGCCATACCCAAGGTGCAGGGGTAGATGTGCCGATTGGTAGGACGGCAGTGCGGCTCTTGCAGCTGTCACCGGTGCCGGTCTACATGGTGCCGTTGGCGCAGCATTTGGGGCGTAGGAAAGCATGAAGATGGCAGTAGGTCATTTCCCCTTGGCGTAACAAAATAGTTCTAGATTTATTTCCAGAACCACTAATATAGTTATATATCGTCGCTGCCAGCTGCCGGTGACCTACCGCTGAACCGAGGGAAACCTATGAAGCTCCAACAACTGCGCTACATCTGGGAAGTGGCGCACCACGACCTCAACGTCTCCGCGACAGCGCAGAGCCTCTATACCTCCCAGCCGGGGATCAGCAAGCAGATCCGCCTGCTCGAGGATGAGTTGGGTGTCGAAGTCTTCGCCCGCAGCGGCAAGCACCTGACCCGCGTCACCCCGGCCGGCGAGCGCATCATCAACACCGCTGGCGAGATCCTGCGCAAGGTTGAAAGCATCAAGCAGATCGCCCAGGAATTCTCCAATGAGAAGAAGGGCACCCTGTCGATCGCCACCACCCACACCCAGGCACGCTATGCCTTGCCGCCGGTGATCAGCAGCTTCATCAAGCAGTACCCGGAAGTGTCCCTGCACATGCATCAGGGCTCGCCCATGCAAATCGCCGAAATGGCGGCTGACGGCACTGTCGACTTTGCCATCGCCACTGAAGCCCTGGAGCTGTTCGGCGATCTGATCATGATGCCGTGCTACCGCTGGAACCGTTGCGTGGTGGTACCCCAGGGCCACCCACTGGCCAAGCTGCCGAAGCTGACCCTCGAAGCGCTCGCCGAATACCCGATCGTCACCTACGTGTTCGGCTTCACTGGCCGTTCCAAGTTGGACGAGGCGTTCAACCATCGTGGCCTTACGCCAAAAGTGGTGTTCACCGCCGCTGACGCTGACGTGATCAAGACCTATGTGCGCCTGGGCCTGGGTGTGGGCATCGTGGCCGGTATGGCGGTAGATGCCAAGCTTGATAGCGATCTGGTCGCCCTGGATGCCAGCGAGCTGTTCGAAGCCAGCGTGACCAAGATCGGCTTCCGCCGTGGCACCTTCCTGCGTGGTTTCATGTGCGACTTCATCGAGAAATTCGCGCCGCACCTGACCCGTGAAGTCATGGCCAAGGCTATCCAATGCCATAACAAGCAAGAGCTTGAAGAGCTTTTCCACGGCGTCGAGTTGCCGTTCCACTGATCGACAGGCATAAAAAAACCGGCTGATTGGCCGGTTTTTTTATGCCTGCTACAAGGTCAGGCCTTGGAGATCAGGTTGCCGGCATGCAGCCCGCATTCCTTCTGCGTGGACTCTTCCCACCACCAGCGGCCTTCGCGCTCATGCTGGTTAGGCAGCACTGGGCGGGTGCAAGGCTCGCAGCCGATACTGATGAAGCCGCGTTCATGCAGGCTGTTGTAGGGCAGTTCAAGCATGCGGATATAGCCCCACACTTCGGCGCTGGTCATCTGCGCCAGGGGGTTGAACTTGTACAGCGTGCGTTCAGCAGTGGAGAACGCCGAGTCGATTTCCAGCGCGGCAACCTGGCTGCGGGTGCCAGGGCTCTGGTCGCGACGTTGGCCTGTGGCCCAGGCGCTGACGGTGGACAGCTTACGCCGCAGCGGCTCGATCTTGCGGATGCCGCAGCATTCGCCATGGCCATCCTTGTAGAAACTGAACAGGCCCTTGTCCTTGACGAATGGATCCAGCTTGGCCCGGTCCGGGCTGAGGATCTCGATCGGCAGGTTGTACTGCTCGCGGACCTGATCGATAAAACGATAGGTCTCCGGGTGCAGACGGCCGGTATCGAGGCTGAAGACCTTGACCTGTTTGTTCAGTTTCCAGGCCATATCCACCAGCACCACATCCTCGGCGCCGCTGAATGAGATCCACAGGTCGTCGCCAAAGTGTTCGAAGGCGAGCTTGAGAATGTCCTGCGGGGACTTGTTGGCGTAGGTCGCGGCCAGGGCGGCGACGTCGAAGGCTTGGCTCATCAGGCGGTTTCCATCGTGTGTATGGCGCTGTGCGCTCGTAATAGGCAGATGGTAACAAAAAATGGCGGGGTAGACGTTCTGCCATGGCGTAATCGGTTCGAGAACGGTGTTGTCCTTTTCGCGGGCAAGCCCGCTCCCACAGGGATAGCGCTGATCTGAAAATATGCGCGGTTCCTGTGGGAGCGGGCTTGCCCGCGAAAAGGGCGACACGGATCAGAGGCTTTGCAGCGTCTGCATCAACACCCGCACCTTGGCGATCGACTCCTCATACTCCGCCTCCCACTGCGAATCGGCCACCACTGCGCCGCCACCCCAGCAACAGGCCTGACCGTCCTTGATCAGCAGGCTGCGAATGGCGATGGAGCTGTCCATTTCCCCGCGCACATCGATGTACAACAGCGAGCCGCAGTACAACGCCCGGCGAGTCGGCTCCAGCTCGTCGATGATCTGCATGGCGCGGATCTTCGGTGCGCCGGTGATCGAGCCGCCGGGGAAGCTGTCGCCGATCAGGTCCAGAGCGTCTTTGCCGCTGGCCAGCTGCCCGGTGATGCTGCTGACCAGGTGATGGACATTGGGGTAGCTCTCCAGGCTGAACAGCTCGGGAACCTTGACGGTGCCGATCTCGCAGGTGCGTCCTAGATCATTGCGCAGCAGGTCGACGATCATCAGGTTTTCCGAGCGGTCCTTGGCGCTGGCGAGCAGTTCGGCAGCGTTGCGCGCATCTTGCTGCGGGTCGCTGGAGCGCGGGCGGGTGCCTTTGATCGGGCGGGTTTCTACCTGGCCTTGGCTTACGCGAACAAAGCGCTCGGGGGAAAAACTCAGCAGCGCGCTGCCGTCGGCCAACTGCTGATAGCCGGAGAACGGGGTCGGGCAAGCCTTGCGCAGGGCCTGGTAGGCGTGCCACGGATCTCCCTGGCAGGCAGCGCGGAAACGCTGGGTGAGGTTGATCTGGTAGCAGTCGCCGGCCTGAATGTAGTGCTGGACCTGATCGAAAGCCTGGCGATAGTGGGCTGGTTCAAGGTCGCCACGCATGGGCGCAAGCAGCTGGAAGTCGGTGCTTTGATCAACGGCAGGTGCCTCGAACAGGCTGATCAGCCGCTGCTGCTCGCTCGCTGGCAAGCTGGGGTGAAACACCAGTTGCGTGGTGCCCAGCAGGTGGTCGCTGACCAGCGCCCAGGCATACAGGCCCAGCTGTGCATCCGGCAGGCCCAGATCGTCCACGGCCATGCTGGGCAGCTGTTCCAGGCGCCGACCGAAGTCGTAGCTCAGGTAACCGATCAGGCCGCCGGCAAAGGGCAGCTCAAGGTTGTCAGGGAGATCGGCGTGCCCCAGCTCGGCCAAGCCATCGCGCAGGCGCTGTAAGTAAGCCCGGCCATCTTCGTCAGGCTCTGCCTGCAAATGTGCCACCGGCCAGGCGCTGAGCAGGTCGAAACGGCCACGTTCGGCTCCAGGGCGGGCGCTGTCGAGCAGGATCGCGCCGGGCGCCTGGCGCAGTCGGGCGAAATAGGCGGCAGGGTCGGGCTGGTAGGGCAGGGGGTGGAGCGTACAGGTCGGCATGCGAATGGGCGGCGATGAAGGCGAGGAGGGGATTGTAATGGTCTGTAGGAAAAGGGCCTAGCACTGGGCGCGACATTCAAGCTTGTGTTTGGGTCCGCTTCGCGGCCCTTCGAGGGCGAGCCCGCTCCCACAGGGATAGCGCTGATCTGAAAATATGCGCGGTTCCTGTGGGAGCGGGCTCGCCCGCGAAGCGGACCCCAACGGGCTAAGCCATTAGCGCGAAGGCACGTGCCCAAACAGCCCTTGGGCCACGCGCACACGCTGGTCGGCGTCTTCGCTAAGGCCATCTTTGGCCAGCGCTTCCAGATGCGCCTCGATGGCGTGGGTGCGCTGGGTCAAGCCGCAATCGTTGGCAATCTGAATATTCAAGCCCGGACGCGCATTCAGCTCAAGGATCAACGGCCCCTTGTCCTGGTCCAGCACCATGTCCACACCGATATAGCCCAGGCCACACAATTCATAGCAGCCAGCGGCCAGCTTCATGAAGCCGTCCCAGTTTGGCAGTTGCACGCCGTCCACCGCGTTGGTGGTGTCCGGGTGCTTGCTGATGATGTTGTTCAGCCAGGTGCCGCGCAGGGTCACGCCAGTGGCCAGGTCGACACCGACGCCAATGGCGCCCTGGTGCAGGTTGGCCTTGCCGCCCGACTGGCGGGTCGGCAGGCGCAGCATGGCCATGACCGGGTAGCCCATCAGTACGATGATGCGGATATCCGGCACGCCTTCGTAGCTGATGCTCTTGAAGATCTGGTCCGGGGTCACCCGGTATTCGATCAGCGCCCGGTCGCGGTGGCCGCCCAACGAGTACAGGCCAGTGAGGATGCTCGAGACCTGGTGCTCGATCTCCTCGTGGCTGATGATCTTGCCCGACACCGTGCGGTAGCGATCCTCAAAGCGGTCGGCGATCACCAGGATGCCGTCACCGCCAGCGCCTTGCGCCGGCTTGATGACGAAATCGCTGCGCCCGCCGATGATCTCGTGCAGCTTGTCGATCTGCTTCTCTGTCTCGATGATGCCGTACATCTCCGGCACATGGATGCCGGCCTTGATCGCACGCTCCTTGGTGATGATCTTGTCGTCGACGATCGGGTACAAATTGCGCTTGTTGTACTTCAGGACATAGTCCGCGTTGCGCCGGTTGATACCCATGATGCCCCGGGCCTCCAGGGCTTTCCACGTCTTGATCAGTCCGAACATCAGGCGTCAGCCTTTTTTACGAAAGCCTTGAAGCGAACGAGCTCGGTCAGGCGGTAGCCGCGGTAGCGACCCATCGCCAGCATGAAGCCCACCAGAATCAGCAGTACCGCCGGGAAGGTGAAGACGAAGTACACCAGCTCCGGCACCATCATCAGCAGGTGCGCCAGGGAGGCTGCGAACAGGGTGCCGATCGCCACTTTCATGGCATGGCCACCACCGCGTTCTTCCCAAGTGATCGACAGGCGTTCGATGGTCATGGTCAGGATCACCATCGGGAACAGCGCAACCGACAGGCCGCGTTCCAGGCCCAGCTTGTGGCTGAACAGGCTGATCGCGGCGATCAGCACCACGACGAAGGTCAGCACCACCGACAGCCGCGGCAGCATCTGCAGCTTCAGGTGCTCAAGGTAGGAGCGCAGCGACAGGCCCAGCGCGGTGATCACGGTAAACAGCATGATGCCAAAGCCCAGCTGGGTCTCGCGGAAGGCCAGGGCGATCAGTACCGGGGTGAAGGTACCCAGGGTCTGGATGCCGATCAGGTTGCGCAGCACCAGGATCACCAGCACGCCGATCGGGATCATCACCATGATCATGAAGGTCTGCTGGGTTTGCAGCGGCAGGCCGTACAGCGAATATTCGAGAAAATCGGCGTCGGTGTTCTCGTCGGTCAGCTTGGCCAGGCGGATGGCGTTCATCTCGCTGTTGTTCATGCTGAAGGTGACGTTGGCTTTCTTGCCGCCATCGACAGTGATCAGGTTGTCATCACCGGTCCACCACAGCAGGCGATCGCTGGGCAGGCCCTGCTCGCCGGTATCTGGGTTGAAGTACAGCCAGTCATTGCCGTTGAAGCTGCGCAGCCACAGTTCCGGCGTCTGCGGAGTGTCGGCGACCAGGCGGATGGTGTGGACTTTTTCCATTGGCACGTGGGCGATCGACAGCAGCAGGTCGATGACCTTGGCCTTGTTCAGCGCCGAAGTATCGCCAGCCAGCAGCAGCTTGACGTTGTCATCGTTAAGGTTATTGACCCGCTTGATGGTCTCGCTGACAAAGGTCTCGACGTCGGCCGAGTGCTGGCGAATCGGCGCCATCAGGGCTTCGGCGGCGATCTTCTCGGGGCCTTCCACGGCCAGGCTGTCACGGAAGGTCGGGCCTTTGATGGTGGTTTTTTCGTTGCTGTAGCGCTTGGTCAACACCAGGCGGTAGTAAAGCGTCTGGTTGCCGCTGGCGCGACGGGCCGACCAGGTCACCTTGCGGTTGCCGTCGGCGCGGTTGACGCTCACCCCATAGTTGTTGGAGATGAAGCTCTCGTTGAGGCTGACGTAGTCACGGCTCAAGGGCGGCACGAACATCTGTACCTTGACCGGATCCTTGGCACTGGCGACGAACTCGACCTTGGCGTCGATGTTCCACAAGTCGTCGGTTTCATCCTCGGTCACCGGGATGCCGAGGAAGAAGATCTGATAGGCCGTAACCGCCACGCCCAGCAGCACCAGCACGGTGATGAGGACTTTCAGGTGAAGGGTAAGAGAGCGCATCGGGATTACTCTGCTTTAGGAGCGTCGGTGGCACAGGCAGGTTTGCCGGCCGCGTATTTGAGGCTTGGGTCGACCAGCGCATCGAAGTCTTTCAAGGCCTCCGAGCCGATCAGCAGCGGGAACTGGAAGGCGCTGCGGTCGGTGAGGTTGACTTCGATGGTGCGCAGGGTCTGGCCCATGCAAATGTTCAGTTCGATCACCGGGCGGGCGGTGTAGGCCTTGCCTTCTTCAGCGTCATAGTCGCCAGCGCGGCGCTTGATCTTGCTGACCCGGGCCAATGGCCGTTCGATCGGGTGCGAATGCGCGGCGTCGATGGCCAGGTAGAAACGTACCCAGCTCTCGCCGTTGCGCTTGAAGCGCTTGATGTCGCGGGCGCTGAGCGAGGCGGTCTTGGCACCGGTATCGAGCTTGGCCGCGACCTCAAGGTCCAGGTCGTTCAAGCGCGCATATTCGTTGAGCCCGTACACGGACTTTTGAGCCGCTTGGCCAAGGGCCGGCAGCAGGGCAAGGCAGAGCAACATTAAAACGGGTGTAAGTCTCATAAATCCTGGCGCGGTGCTGTGCTGGGTTCAGGGCAAGGCGACTGGCCAAGCATCCTCGTTAATCTGTCAACAATATGAATTGCCGTACAGACAGACTACTCATTCTCCCTCGGGAAGCGCGGCATTCTATCACGCCGACGTCTTGACGCCAGCGCGCCGCGATCTGACAGCGAATCGGCTGAGTAAGTTCGTTCTTAGACGATTGTCGACAATGTTCATTTTGTCTTTGACTGTGAGGTTCTGTTTCGCTAGTTTTGGCCATAGAGAAACCCAAGGTGTCGACAATATGCTGGACGTAACTCAGGCGCCCGCCACGCTGGCCGAAGAAACGGAAACCCTTTCCGAGAACGTCTTCCGGCGCATCCAGGCGGCCATCGTCAAAGGCGACATCGCCCCGGGCAGCAAGATCTCCGAGCCTGAGCTGGCGCGCACCTACGGCATCAGCCGCGGCCCACTGCGCGAAGCCATCCACCGCCTGGAAGGCCAGCGCCTGCTGGTGCGAGTGCCGCACGTCGGCGCGCGAGTGGTGTCGCTTAGCCACGCCGAGCTGATCGAGCTGTACGAGATCCGCGAATCCCTCGAAGGCATGGCGTGCCGCCTGGCTGCCGAGCGTATGAGCGTAGCCGAGATCGATGAGTTGCGCCGGGTGCTCGACACCCATGAGCGCGATGCCGCGTTCCAGGCCGGGGTTGGCTATTACCAGCAGGAAGGCGACTTCGACTTCCATTACCGGATCATCCAGGGCAGCGGCAACCAGACCCTGGTCAAGATGCTCTGCGGCGAGCTGTATCAGTTGGTGCGCATGTACCGCATCCAGTTTTCCGCCACGCCCAACCGCCCGCACCAGGCATTCGCCGAGCACCACCGCATTCTCGATGCCATCGCCGACCGAGACGGCGAGCTGGCAGAACTGCTGATGCGCCGCCACATCGGCGCATCCAAACGCAATATCGCGCGCCACTATCAAGGCGCTGACAACAATAGCCCACGAGGTGAGTCATGACTGTGAAGAGCACGCCCGGCCAACGTTTCCGCGATGCGGTGGCTGCCGAACATCCGTTGCAGGTGGTTGGCGCGATCAACGCCAACCACGCCTTGCTGGCCAAGCGCGCCGGCTTCAAGGCCATCTACCTCTCCGGTGGCGGCGTCGCTGCCGGCTCCCTGGGCCTGCCGGACCTGGGCATCAGCGGGTTGGATGACGTGCTCACCGACGTGCGGCGCATCACCGATGTGTGCGACGTGCCGCTGCTGGTCGATGTCGACACCGGCTTTGGCGCCTCGGCCTTCAACGTGGCGCGGACCGTGCGCTCGATGAACAAGTTCGGCGCGGCAGCGATTCATATCGAAGACCAGGTTGGCGCCAAGCGTTGCGGCCACCGGCCAAACAAGGAAATCGTCTCCCAGCAGGAGATGGTCGATCGCATCAAGGCGGCGGTAGACGCTCGCCTGGATGACAGCTTCGTGATCATGGCGCGTACCGACGCCTTGGCCGTGGAAGGCCTGAACGCTGCCCTGGACCGCGCAGCGGCGTGTGTCGAGGCCGGCGCCGACATGATCTTCCCTGAAGCGATCACTGAATTGCACATGTACAAGACCTTCGCCGACCGGGTCAAAGCGCCAATCCTGGCCAACATCACCGAGTTCGGCGCCACCCCGCTGTACACCACCGACGAGTTGGCCTCGGTCGACGTCTCGCTGGTGCTGTACCCGCTGTCGGCGTTCCGCGCGATGAACAAGGCGGCGGAAAACGTCTACACCGCGCTGCGCCGCGATGGTACGCAGAAAAACGTCATCGACACCATGCAGACTCGCATGGAGCTCTACGATGCCATCGGTTACCACGCCTTCGAGCAGAGCCTCGATGCGTTGTTTGCCCAGAAGAAGGGCTGAGCTGAGTTAGAACGAAGCCAATGATTCGCCTGTGCCGGCGCTATCGCGGGGCAAGCCCGCTCCCACGCTCTGGTGGGCTGGCACAGGCACCCTTGATTAGCCAGAAATTCCATAACAAGTTCAATAAAGGAGAAACACCATGGCCGAAGCAAAAGTACTCAGCGGCGCAGGCCTGCGTGGTCAGGTGGCCGGCCAGACCGCACTGTCGACTGTAGGCCAGGCCGGTGCCGGCCTGACCTACCGCGGTTATGACGTCCGTGACCTGGCCAAAGATGCCGAATTCGAGGAAGTGGCGTACCTGCTGCTCTATGGCGAGCTGCCCAGCCAAGCCGAACTGGACGAGTACAAGACCAAGCTCAAGGGCCAGCGTGACCTGCCCCAGGCACTCAAGGAAGTGCTCGAGCGCATCCCCGTCACTGCCCACCCGATGGACGTCATGCGCACCGGCTGCTCGGTACTCGGCACCCTGGAACCGGAGCTGACCTTCGACACCCAGCGCGACAAGACTGACCGCCTGCTAGCGGTATTCCCAGCGATCATGTGCTACTGGTACCGCTTCACGCATCACGGCGTGCGCATCAACTGCACCAGCGATGAAGACACCCTGGGCGGACACTTCCTGCACCTGCTGCACGGCAAGAAACCGAGCGCGCTGCATGTCAAAGTGATGAACGTGTCTCTGATCCTCTACGCCGAGCACGAATTCAACGCCTCGACCTTCACCGCCCGGGTGTGCGCCTCGACCCTGTCGGACCTGTACTCCTGCGTCACCGCCGCCATCGGCTCGCTGCGCGGCCCGCTGCACGGCGGCGCCAACGAAGCGGCGATGGAGCTGATCGAACGCTTCCAGAGCCCGCAGCAGGCCACTGCCGAGCTGCTGAAGATGCTCGAGCGCAAAGACAAGATCATGGGCTTTGGCCATGCGATCTACAAAGAGTCCGACCCGCGCAACGAAGTGATCAAGGGCTGGGCCAAGCAGCTTGCCGATGAAGCCGGCGACAGCGTGCTGTACCCCGTCTCCGAAGCGATCGACAAGACCATGTGGGAGCAAAAACGCCTGTTCCCCAACGCCGACTTCTACCATGCCTCGGCGTATCACTTCATGGGCATCCCGACCAAGCTGTTCACCCCGATTTTCGTCTGCTCGCGCCTGACCGGCTGGGCGGCGCATGTCTTCGAGCAGCGTGCCAACAACCGCATCATCCGTCCGAGCGCCGAGTACGTCGGCGTTGAACAGCGCCAGTTCGTGCCCATCGCACAGCGCTGAATAGAAATAGAGAGGCAACCCGTTTCTCCTGTGGGAGCGGGCTTGCCCGCGAATGCGTCCGACTGGGCAACTGATGTGCACCTGCTGACGTATTCGCGGGCAAGCCCGCTCCCACAGGGACGGTGGAGCTTTCCGAATCCTGTGACCGAGCCTGAATGATGAACACTGCATACCGCAAAGCCCTGCCAGGCACCCCCCTGGACTACTTCGACGCCCGCGCAGCTGTCGAGGCCCTCAAACCCGGTGCCTACGACGGCCTGCCGTACACCTCCCGCGTGCTCGCCGAGAACCTGGTGCGCCGCTGCGATCCGGCCACCCTCGATGCCTCGCTCAGCCAGCTGATCGAGCGCAAGCGCGACCTCGACTTCCCGTGGTTCCCGGCGCGGGTGGTGTGCCACGACATCCTCGGCCAAACCGCCCTGGTCGACCTGGCTGGCCTGCGCGATGCCATCGCCGACAAAGGCGGCGACCCGGCCCAGGTCAACCCGGTAGTGCCGGTGCAACTGATCGTCGACCACTCGCTGGCGGTCGAATGCGGCGGTTTCGATCCGCAGGCATTCGACAAGAACCGCGCCATTGAAGACCGTCGCAACGAAGACCGTTTCCACTTCATCAACTGGACCAAAAAGGCCTTCAAGAACGTCGACGTGATCCAACCGGGCAACGGCATCATGCACCAGATCAACCTGGAGAAGATGTCGCCGGTGATCCACAGTGATCGCGGCGTGGCCTACCCAGACACCTGCGTCGGCACTGACAGCCACACCCCGCACGTCGATGCCTTGGGCGTGATCGCCATCGGTGTCGGTGGCCTGGAAGCCGAGAACGTCATGCTCGGCCGCGCGTCGTGGATGCGCCTGCCGGAAATCGTCGGCGTCGAGCTGACCGGCAAGCTGCAGCCGAACATCACCGCCACCGACCTGGTATTGGCCCTGACCGAGTTCCTGCGTAAGCAGAAAGTGGTGGGCGCCTACCTCGAATTCCATGGTGAGGGCGCCCGCGCCCTGACCCTGGGCGATCGCGCCACCATCTCCAACATGGCGCCGGAGTATGGCGCCACGGCGGCGATGTTCGCCATCGACCAGCAGACCATCGACTACCTGCGCCTGACCGGCCGTGAAGAGCAGCAGGTCCAGCTGGTCGAAACCTACGCCAAGGTTGCAGGCCTGTGGGCCGACAGCCTGGTCAACGCCGAATACGAGCGGGTGCTCAGCTTTGACCTGTCGAGTGTCGTGCGCAACATGGCCGGCCCATCCAACCCGCACGCCCGTGTCGCTACCAGCGAGCTGACGGCCAAGGGCATCGCTGGCGCCTGGCAAGAGCTGCCGGGGCAGATGCCTGATGGCGCGGTGATCATCGCCGCCATCACCAGTTGCACCAATACCAGCAACCCGCGCAACGTCATTGCTGCAGGCCTGCTGGCGCGTAATGCCAACAAGCTCGGCCTGACCCGCAAACCGTGGGTGAAGTCCTCGCTGGCGCCAGGCTCCAAGGCGGTCAAGTTGTACCTGGAAGAAGCTGGCCTGGAGCAGGAGCTGGAGCAACTGGGCTTTGGCATCGTCGCCTTCGCTTGCACCACCTGCAACGGCATGTCTGGCGCGCTGGACCCGAAGATCCAGCAAGAAATCATCGACCGCGACCTGTACGCCACCGCGGTGCTGTCGGGCAACCGCAACTTCGACGGGCGGATTCACCCGTACGCCAGGCAGGCATTCCTCGCCTCGCCACCGCTGGTAGTGGCCTATGCCATCGCCGGCACCATCCGCTTCGACATCGAGAAGGATGTGCTGGGCGTGGTCGACGGTAAACAGATTCGCCTCAAGGACATCTGGCCGAGCGACGAAGAGATCGACGCGGTGGTGCGTGCTGCGGTCAAGCCGGAGCAGTTCCGCAAGGTGTATATCCCGATGTTCGCCATTGAAGAAGACAAGGGGCCGAAAGTCGCGCCGCTGTATGAGTGGCGCGAGATGAGCACCTATATCCGTCGCCCGCCGTATTGGGAGGGCGCCCTGGCTGGCGAGCGTACCCTGCGCGGCATGCGCCCGCTGGCGGTACTGCCGGACAACATCACTACAGACCACCTGTCGCCGTCCAACGCGATCATGCTCGACAGCGCGGCGGGTGAGTACCTGGCGAAGATGGGCCTGCCTGAGGAGGACTTCAACTCCTATGCCACCCACCGCGGCGATCACTTGACCGCCCAGCGCGCCACCTTCGCCAACCCCAAGCTGTTCAACGAGATGGTGCGCAAGGAAGACGGCAGCGTGCAGCAAGGTTCGCTGGCGCGGATCGAGCCAGAAGGCAAGGTGACCCGTATGTGGGAGGCGATCGAGACCTACATGCAGCGTAAACAACCGCTGATCATCGTTGCCGGTGCCGACTACGGCCAAGGCTCGTCGCGCGATTGGGCGGCCAAGGGCGTGCGCCTGGCAGGGGTTGAAGCGATTGTCGCCGAAGGCTTCGAGCGCATTCACCGCACCAACCTGGTAGGCATGGGCGTGTTGCCGCTGGAGTTCAAGCCGGGTACCGACCGCAAGACCCTGCAGCTCGATGGCAGCGAGAGCTACGACGTGTTGGGCGAGCGTACGCCGCGGGCGACCTTGACCTTGGTGGTCACCCGCCGTAATGGCGAGCGGCTCGAGGTGCCGGTGACGTGCCGGTTGGATACCGCTGAAGAAGTGTCGATCTACGAGGCGGGTGGGGTGCTGCAGCGCTTTGCCCAGGACTTCCT